>NZ_KV810978.1:0-12747 GCF_001812965.1 Actinomyces sp. HMSC075C01 | reverse complement strand
CCCTCGTGCAGTGCATCCAGACGACACCGGCAACCACCACAGTAACCAGGGCACCCCTCCGACAAGCCCAAGCAACAGCCCTCCCCTCCGGCAGACCCACCCCACCAGTGTCTTGAGACGTCATGACACCCGAAACTCCCAGAAGACATGAGACAACACAGCTCCTAGATGATTGATTCCAAGGGGTGGGTGGGGTCGGTGTGGATGCTTGGGGCGGGCAGTTCCCGCCATAGCGTCCGCGCCGCACTGGCGGGCGACATGGAACTCATCCTCCGACAACCTCGAGACTCGCGGGTTACCGGCGTGAACGGGTTATCGGCGTGAACGTGGGTTATCGGCGTGAACGTGGTGCTTAAGATCTGACTTTGCGTTGGAATAACAACTGAAAGTCGGGGTGATTGTGGTTCTGAGCGGTAATCCGCAGAAAACCCCGGCACCTTTCGGTGCCGGGGTTCCTACCGCCGATACGGCCTTGGTAGCGGGGACAGGATTCGAACCTGCGACCTCCGGGTTATGAGCCCGGCGAGCTACCGAACTGCTCCACCCCGCGTCGGTGTCACCAACCTTAGGGGCATCCCACCCCCAAGGCAAATGGCGAGGGCGTGCCCTTGCTCACCGCCCGGTGAGGCGGATCGCAGGGCACGCCCTCATGCTGTGCTCCGAGCGGGCTCAGCCCAGCTTCTGCTGGGCCGCAACGGCCCGCTTGACGGCATCGTTGAGGCGCTTCTGCGCATCGCCGTATGCCGCCCAGTCGCCCTTGCTCCTGGCTGTGTCCGCGTCGGTCATCGCTGTCTGAGCGTCGGAGAGCGCCTGGTTGAGCTCCGCCTTCGGGTCCGAGGTTTCCGAGGCCTGCGGGGTGGCGGAGGCATTGGGCGGCGCACTGGCCGAGGCCGTGGGCGCGGCGCTCGGGCTCGGCGAGGCCTTGGCTCCGCCATCCGCCGTCGGGTCCTTGCCATCGGTTGTCTCGTTGGTGTCATTGGCCGCGGCGGCATCGCCGTCGATGGCCTCCTGCCCCGTGGTCGCCCCGGAGTTACCGCCGAAGACCTGGTCGAGGGCCCCCGAGAGGGTGTCGGCGAATCCGACATTGTCCCCGAAGGAGACCAGCACCTTCCGCAGCAGCGGGTACTGCGTGCCGGACGACGACTGCACGTAGACGGGCTGGACGTAGAGCAGACCGCCTCCCACGGGCAGCGTCAGCAGGTTGCCCTTGATGACCTGGGAGCCCTCCTGGGACAGGAGGTTGAGCTCCTTGGATATCTCCGGGTTGGAGTCGAAGATGTTCTGCACCTGCCCGGGCCCGGCCACGTTCGAGGACCGGGGAAGCTCCAGGAGTCTCAGCTTGCCGTAGTTCGGGCTGCGCTCCCCCTTCTTCCCGGTGCCGGGAGAGGTCTCGGAGTCCACGGCGAGGAAGCCGGTGAGCACGTTGCGGTTGGTGTTTCCGCCGATGATGTAGGCGCTGGACAGGGAGAAGCTCGCCTGCTCCTGCCCCGGCATCTTGAGGGTCAGGTAGTAGGGGGCCTGCTGGTCCTGGCCGGGCGTGGTCGGGTCGTCCGGGATCTTCCAGAAGTCTCCACCGGAGTAGAACTCAGCGGCGTCGTTGACGTGATAGGTCGCCATCATGGTGCGCTGGACATTGAACAGGTCCTCCGGGTAACGCATGTGGGCGATGAGGTCGGCGCTCATCTGGCTCATGGGCGAGACCGTCCCGGGGAAGACCTTCTGCCAGGCCTTGAGGATCGGGTCCTTGTCATCCCACTGGTAGAGCTTGACCGACCCGTCATAGGCGTCGACGACGGCCTTGACGGAGTTGCGCACGTAGTTGGACTCCTCGGGCGCCCGCAGAAGTCCGCCCTTGTTGTCGGCGGTCGCCGTCGCCTTGGCCAAGGACTCGTGCTGGGCGTATGGGTAGTTGTTCGTCGTGGTGTAACCGTCGACGATCCACATGACCCGCTTGGGGGTGGCCGGGTTGTCATCGTGATCGACGACGGCCGGGTAGGGGCTGTTGTCCAGGGTCAGCCAAGGGGCCACCTTGGCGACGCGCTTGGCCGGGTCCCGGTCGTAGAGGATCTGGGAGCCCTCGCGCACCTCCTGGGAGAAGAGGATGTTGGCCTCCCGGAACTTGGCGGCGTAGAGCAGACGGTTGAACGGGTTGGACACGCTCGGCCCACCGTTGCCGGCGAAGGTGGTGTTGACCTGACCGGTCTTGGACTCGTCATCGGGGTAGTCCAGCTCGCGCGGCGAGCCGTTGTCCTTGCCTCCCACGATGGAGTAGGACGGCGAGGACTGACCGAAGTAGATCCGGGGCTCGTACTCGCCCAGGTCCCCCTTGGAGGGGATGCCCCCCTCCCAGAAGGAGGGGTAGCCGCGGGAGGCCACCGTGTTGCCGTAGGCGTTCACGACGCCGTAGCCGTGAGTGTAGACGGTGTGCTCGTTGACCCAGGTCTGCTGCTGCTCGCCGAGGCCGGACAGGTTGAGCTCACGCACCGCGATGACCGTGTCCCGGCTGGTGGAGCCCACCTTGTAGCGGTCCACGTTGAGCCGGTTCGCGAAGGAGTAGTACTGCTTGTTCTGCTGGACCTGTTGGAAGGTCGGGGAGATGAGCCCGGGGTCCAGGAGCCGGATCGAGGTGGTGGACTCGGCGTCCTTCTCCAGCTGGCCGGCCGCCGTCTTCGTCGTGGCGTCGTAGTTGGTGGTCTCCACGTTCTCCAGGCCGTAGGCGGCCTTGGTGGCATTGATGTTGCGCTGGATGTACTCGGCCTCCTGACGCTGGGCGTTGGGGTCGACGATGAACTTCTGGATGACCAGCGGGTAGGCGGTCCCCACCACCAGGGAGGAGACGATCATGACGGCCACACCGATGATCGGCAGGCGCCAGGAGCTGGAGCGCACCGAGGCGACGAAGAGGATCGCCACGGCCAGTCCGATGGCCGCGAGGATCGCGTTGGCGGGGATGACCGCGTTGACGTCGGTGTAGTTGGCGCCGTCGAACTTGGAGTTGGAGGCGTACAGGGCGCTGTAACGACCCAGCCAGTAGCCCACGGCCCGAATGACGGCGTACAGCGCCAGGAAGACCGCCAGGTGCATGCGGGCGGCCTTGGTGAAGTGGGGCTTACGCACCACGGAGATACCGCCGTACAGGTAGTGGACGACGATGGAGGCCACCCCGGAGAACAGGACGACGCCGGACAGGAAGGACATGAGCGTCAGCACCGCGGGCAGGATGAAGACGTAGAAGGAGATGTCGATACCGAACTGGGGGTCCTTGACTCCGAAGGACTGGGAGTTGAAGGCCAGCAGAATCTCCCGCCAGCTGGGGGCCAGTTCCCAGGCAGAGCCGAACAGTGCCAGCACCGCCGGCACTGCCCAGGTCAGGCGGCGTCGCACGGGTTCGATGATGGAGCGGTAGGCCTCGAGGTTGCGCGTGGCCTCGTCGTCGGGCATCCCGATCTCGCGGGCACGGTAGGCCCTGGTCATTGAGACGAAGACGGCCCCGAACATGATGGCGAATCCCACCAGGAACAGGACGATGAGGGCGATCCACTGCGTCCACAGCACACGGGCGTACCCGATCTGGCTGTACCAGAGGACCTCGGTCCACACCTGCGACAAGATGCCGATGGCCACGGCGATGGCCGCGATGATCGAGATGGTCAGGGCCAGGGGGCCGGGACGTCCGCCGCCTGTCCTGCTGCGCGGTGGGCGGGGAGGACGGGGCCCTCCCCCGCCCATGCGTCCGAGGCCGAACAGTCCGGCCCCTTTGTCAGGCTTCCCCTGCCGGGACGAGCCGGTGGACTTGCTCGAGGACTCCTCGGGGGTTGAGTCCGGGGACTCGTCGTCGGGCCTGGTGCTCACGATCCTGCTCCCTGTCTGACGTGCGTGGTGACGCCGCCTCGCACACAGTGAAACACGGCGTCATCGGCCGGAGGGGCCGCTCAGGCCATCGTCCCACACACCTCTGACACGCCCATAACCTTCTCCAGGATGAGATAACGCCTCGGGCGGCCACGGCGCGCCCCCTGAGTGATGAAGCCTCGTCATTGGAGGAGTCGACACCACCAGTGAGACGATGGCGGCGTGACTGACACGATGCATGACGAGGCGAGCGCCCCGGGCCCGGGTCGAGCCGCAGCCTTAGCGGCACAGGCCCTGGCCCGCGCGGTGGCAGAGACGGAGACCCATGTGGCGGCCCACGGCTGGGACCAGCCGGTGCGCGTCTTCGCCCTGGTGCGCACCGCCGAGGCTCTTGAGGCCGACCCTGACGTGGCCGACCTCCTGGACACCGCCACCGTGGAGGAGGCCCGCACGAACCCCGAGCTGCTCATGGTGGTGGAGCAGGAGGGACTGCCGCCTGCCACGGACCTGGAGCACCTGCTGGCCCAGCTCGCCTGGCCCGACTCCGTCCACGGCGCCGCCATCAGCGTCGAGCGGCTGGTCCTGCCGCCTGCGGCCCAGGAGGAGGCCGAAGCCATCACCGATGCCGCCGAGCGTCTCGCCTTCCTCCAGGAGCGCCCGGACCGCGAGGACATCCGCATGGTGGTGGGGGTCCTTCGCGGCGGACAGTCCTGGTGCACGCTGCGCTCACGCAGTCACGACGACGACGCCTTGCTCTACCAGGGCGAGCGCCTGGTTCCCGGGCTGGTCGAGGCCCTGGCGGCGACCTTCCTGTAGCCGGTCACCGGGGCGGGCGAGCGCTCAACGCCGGTCTCCGGCGCCGCGCAGCCCCGTGCGTCGCAGCCCCGTGCGCCTCAGTCCTTGTCCGTGTCGGTCGGATCCTGCTCGTCGGGCTCCTCGAGCGAGTCCTCGCCCCCGGCGCCGGCCGAGGCGGGGTCGGCTGACTGGCCGGGCTCCTGGGAGGCGGCATCGGCGGAGGCAGGGCTCCGGTCCCCGAGCCCCTCAGGGCTGTTCTCGTCGGCCTCCTTGGCGCCCTCGGCGTAGCCGAGGGTCCCGTCCAGCAGGGAGGCCAGGTCGGCGTCGATCTCGGCGTCAATGTCCTGGGCCATGCGCCGCATGGTGAGGAAGTCCTTGGGGTTGGCGAGCTCGGAGGCCGTGGGCATGACATCGGGGTGGTTCCAGAAGGCGTCGCGCTCGGCGTCGCCGGCCTGGGCGCCCAGGTGGGCCCACAGCTCGGCGGCCTCCCGTGCCCGGCGGGGACGGAAGGTCAGCCCGATGAGGCGGGCGAAAACCTGCTCGGCGGCGCCGCCCTGGGCCCGGCGCCGGCGCATCATCTCGGCCAGCGCCATGAGGTGGGGCAGGTGAGGTGCGGCCGCGCGGGCGGTGACCACCTCGACCCAGCCCTCGACCAGTGCCAGCAACGTCTCCAGGTCCTCCAGGGCCTCGCGCTGAGCCGCCGTCTCCTGGGGCGCGAACAGCCCGCTCTCAAGGGCCTCACGCAGGGCGTCAGGATCGTTGGGATCCACCTGGGCCACGGCGGACTCCAGGGTGTCGGTGTCGATGCGGATCTCACGGGCGTAGGCGACCACTGCCTGGAGCACCTGTCCACGCAGCCACGGCACGTGGGCGTAAAGGCGGGCTGTGGCGGCCTCCCGCACGGCCAGGAACATGCGGGCCTCGTCCTCATCAACCTCCAGCCCCTCGGCGAAGGCAGCCACGTTGGCGGGAACCAGTGCCGTGCCGGGCTCGCGGGTCAGAGGCAGGCCGGTGTCGGTGGCCCCCAGCGCCTCCTTGGCGAGCTCACCGATGGCCTGGCCGATCTGGAGGCCGAAAGCCGTACCGGCCATGGTGCGCATGATGGACCCGAGCGCCCCCATCTGCTGGGCAGCCTGCGCCATCTCAGCCGGCATGTCCCGAATCTGCTTCTCCAGGGTGCGGGCCAGGGCAACGGTGACAGCCTCGGCCACCGGGGCGCACACGTCCTTCCACACCGGCAGCGTGCGCTCAACCCAGGTGCCGCGGCTCCAGGCCTCCCGCTGCCCGGGGGCGGGCATGAGCTCGGTGGCGGTGTCCAGCCACAGGTCGGCCACCTGAAGGGCCTGGCGCGTGGACTCGGCGACCGCGGCGGTCACCGTGGGGTCGCCGTTGCCACGCGCCTGTTGGAGGGCCAGCTCCTGCCCCATCTGCCAGTTGACCGGCTCGGTGGTGGAGGCGGAGAACATCTGCTGGAACTGGGCCCGCATCGCCAGCAGCTGGGCGGGACTGAGCTGGGAGACGTCCCCCACACCCGGCATCTGGGCGATGGAGCTGGGATCCACCCCGGATGAGCGAAGGGCGCTGACGGCGTCGGAGGCCATCTGCTCGCCGAACAGTGATGCGAGCATCTTCTCGAGCTCGTCGAAGGCGTCCTCGCTCACGGGGTTTCCTCTCGCCGGGTCATCCTTGGGCATCGTCCAGGCCGTCTGGCGCCTGGACACTGTCGCTAACGGCCTTATGGTCGCATCCATTCCGGTGCCGGGGCTATGTTCCGTTCGCCGACGGCGTGCCCGCACCGTCCCGGTCGGGCCCAGGTCTTCTCCGTGCCGGCACTGTGTCGACTTCGTGCCGGGCTCGTGCCGGGCTCGTGTCGATATCTGTCCGTCTTCCCCAGGAAGATGTCGCATGATGAGCGCGTGACGCACCCAAACCAGCACGACGCCGCCGACGCTGCAGGCTCAGCCGCCCCAGACAACACCCAGCCGGTGCGGGAGCATGAAGGCGACCGGCTCGACCAGGTCGGGCACTCCGAGGCCCCGCACACGCAGCCCTCCCGGCAGGACCGGCGTCGGCGCAGGCTGCGGCGTTCCGTGGCGGTCGGGGCGGTCCTTGTGGTGGTGGCCCTCATCGCCGCCGTCTTCACGGTGCCGATCAACGTGGTCATCGAGGCCCCCGGCCCAACCTGGAACGTGCTGGACAACGGTTCGTCGTCGAGCCAGGACGTCCTGAAGGTCTCGGGAGCTGAGACCTACCCGACCGAGGGAGCCCTGCGGATGACGACGGTCTCGGTGTCGGGCTGCCCCGGCTACCCAGTGACCACGGCCGACCTCATCGCCGCCTGGTTCTCGGCGGACAGGCGGATCGTGGACCGCAACCAGGTGTGCCCCCAGGATCAGAGCGCCGAGCAGGTCGAGGAGACCGGTAAGGCCCAGATGACCGCCTCGCAGGACTCCGCCGTCATCGCCGCGCTCGTGGAGACCGGCAAGGCCGGCGCCATGCACCTGACCGTCACCGAGGTGACCAAGCAGCAGACCTCAACGGAGATCCAGGCCGGGGACGTCCTGGAGACCATCACTCCTGAGGGCGGCCAGACGACGACCATCACCTCCTTCTCCCAGCTGCGAGAGCTCATGACCACCATCGCCGAGGGCACGCGAGTGACCCTCGGCGTGCGCCGCGGCGATCAGCAGGCGAGCGCCGCACTCACCACGATCGCCCCGCAGGAGGGGACGACCGGTTCCCTGCTGGGCCTGAGCCTGAAGATCTCGGTGGACAGCAAGGTGGACGCCACCTTCAGCCTGTCCGACGTCGGCGGGCCCAGTGCCGGCATGATGTTCGCCCTGGGGATCGTTGACGAGATCACCCCCGGGGCCCTGACGGGGGGCAAGGACATCTCCGGGACCGGGACGATCGACATGACCGGGCAGGTCGGTCCCATCGGCGGTATCCAGCAGAAGATGGCCGGCGCCAGAAAGGCGGGCTCCACGTTCTTCCTGGCCCCGGCGAGCAACTGCGACGAGGTCAAGGGCCATGAGCCCAAAGGCATGCAGGTCTTCGCCGTCAGCACTCTGCACGAGGCCGTCACCGCCACTCAGGCAATCGCGTCGGGCGACACCTCCGGCCTGGCCACCTGCTCAGCCAAGTGACTCCTGTGGGACCGGCACTCGGCCGGGGATAGTTATCCACAGGCCGGCAACTGCCTCTGGCGGCTTGGGCGCGCCCCGTGCCACTGTCGCCCTGTGTCCTGGCGCGCTCGCCAGGACGTCGAGCTCCTGGTGCCCCTTCGGGTTCCGGGAGGACTGAGAGGAGGCACGATGCGTGTACGTGGTGGGTGCGCCATCCTGTGGCGCGAGCAGGGCGTCAGCCAGATCGGGACGAGCCCCGGACGGCGCACCATTGTCAGCGACCTGAGCCTGGCCGAGCAGCGCCTGCTCGATGAGTTCGCGCGCAACCTGGAGAGCACAGGCGTCTACCGGGCCGCCCGGCGCAGCCGTGTGCCGGTGACGCGCGCGCGTCAGATCGTCGCGGACCTGGAGCGACAGGGGGTGCTGGTGGCCTCAGCGACCAGCGAGCTCGGCGGGGCCGACGGCGTCTACTGGGACCGGCTGGGAGCTGATGTCAAGGGCCGAGGCGCGGCCCTGTCCCAGTCCGTCCTGGCCATTCACGGCGTGAGCACCCTGGCTCAGGAGGCTGCCCTGTGGCTGGCGGAGGCCGGGGTGGGCACGATCCTGTCCACCCGTTCCCCGCAGGAGGGGGGCCTGGCTCCGCTCCTGTCGGCGCGCTTCCCTGCCCTGAGGACGCGGGCGCCGTTGCGCACCCGTCCCGATGTCATGGTGACGGTGGACCCGCACGTGGTCGAGCCGCTGCTCGCGCGCCGGCTCGCTCAGGAGGACGTGGTGCACCTGCCGGTCGTCGTCGGCGAGGCGGGGGTGCGCATCGGCCCGGTACTCAACGCTCAGGGTCCGTGCTCGACCTGCCTGGACCTGTGGGAGAGGGACGCTGACCCGTGCTGGCCGGCACTGGCCACGCAGATGCGCACCCTGCCCATGCCCGAGGTCGAGCACCTGGTCCTGCACGAGGCCGCGGCGTCAACCGCTCGGGCCGTCATCGACACGCTGGTGGGCCGGGCATCCGGGGCCGACGGCGCCCAGGACACGGCCGAACCGGGCGGGGAGGCGAGCGGGGGCAGCGGGGGCTCGGCCATGTGGTGGTCCACGCACTCGGTGGAGGTCACCGGCCAGGAGCCCCGGGGACGGCACAGGGCCTGGGAGCGTCACCCCGAGTGCCTGTGCTCGCAGCTGTGAGCGCCGTCGGGCAGAATCTCGCCTGGCCGCTCAGTCCCCGGACTCGAAGTCACGCAGGAGGGCCAGGACCGGCCCACCGTAGTCCTGGAGCTTGGTGGCGCCCACGCCGCGGATGAGGGAGAGCTGGGGCAGGCTGGTGGGTTTGACGACGGCGATGTCCCGCAGGGTGGCGTCGGCGAAAACCGTGTAGGCGGGCCTGGCCCTCTCCTTGGCGACCTGGGAGCGCCATGCCCGCAGCTCCTCGAACAGGGCGATGGTGCGGGGGTCGTTGTTGGCCTCGAAGTCTGCGGCGGACTGCCGGGAGCGTTCCTTGGCGCTGCGGCGGCCCTGGCGCCGGGAGACGTCTGTGGCATCGCGGCCGGTGGGCCACAGACCGTCCAGGAAACGGGAGGGTTTGCGGGCGGCCCGCCCTCCGGCGTTGCGGGCGCGCGCGTAGGAGATGATGAGGTGCTCGCGCGCGCGGGTGACGCCGACGTAGAGCAGGCGCCGCTCCTCCTCGATGGCGGCCTGCCCCTCGGCCAGGGAGATCGGCAGCAGCCCCTCGCAGACGCCGGCGAGGATGACGGCGTCCCACTCCAGGCCCTTGGCGGCGTGCAGGGAGGACAGGGTGACGCCCTCGACGGTGGGGGCGTTCTGGGCGTCGGCGCGCTCACGCAGCTCGGTGTGAAAGGCGTCGAGGTCGGCGCCGCGGGTCTGGGCCATTTCATCGGCCAGGGCCACCAGGGCGTTGAGGGCGTCCCAGCGTTCGCGCACGGCTCCGCGGGGGGCGGGCGGCTCCTCACTCCAGCCCTCGCGGGACAGGACGGTGCGCGCGTCCTGGCCGAGGTCACCGGTGAGGGTGGCCTTCTCGGTACGGGCGGCCCCGAGGATGACGGCCATGGCGCGTTTGACCTCCTCGCGTTCGAAGAAGCGCTCGCCGCCGCGCACGAGATAGCCGATCTGGGCTCCGGCCAGGGCCTGCTCAAAGACCTCGGACTGGGAGTTGGTGCGGTACAGGATCGCGATCTCGCTCAGGGGGACCCCGGCGGCCTGCAGGCGGCGCACCTGGGCGACAGCGCCCTCGGCCTCGGCGATGTCGTCATCGTAGGTCTCGAAGCGCACGGCGGGGCCGCTGGGCCGCTGGGCGACCAACTCGACGGCGCCGGCGGGCAGGTGCAGGCCTCCGCCTCCGCGCCGCGAGCGCGAGAGGACCCGGTTGGCCAGGGAGACGACCTGCGGGGTGGAGCGGTAGTCGCGGCTCAGGCGCACGGTGCGCGCCCCCTCGTAGCGGGCGGTGAAGCCGGTGAGGAAGGCGGGCGTGGCCCCGGTGAAGGAGTAGATGGTCTGGGAGACGTCCCCCACCACGCACAGCTGGCGGCGCCGTCCCAGCCACAGGTCCAGCAGACGCTGCTGGAGCGGGGAGACGTCCTGGTACTCATCGACGACGAAGTGCTTGTACTGGCCGCGCACCTGGGCGGCGACGTCCTCGCGGTCCAGGAGGATCCCGATGGTCAGCAGGAGCACGTCCTCGAAGTCGATGACACCGCGCTCGCTCTTGGCCTCCTCGTAGAGGGACAGGACCTGGGCGACCGTGGCCGCCTCCTGCCCGGCCACGCCGGTACGGCCGGCGGCGACGGCGGCCTGGGTGTAGTCCTCGGGCAGGGTCATGGTGACCTTGGCCCACTCGACCTCGGCGGCCAGGTCCCGCACGGTGGCCCGGTCGGTGGGCAGGCCCAGGCGGCGGGCGGCGGCGCCGACCAGGGGTGCCTTGTGGGCCTGAATGTCGGGGCGGCGCCCGCCGATGGCGGTGGGCCAGAAGTAGGTGAGCTGGCGCAGGGCGGCGGCGTGGAAGGTGCGAGCCTGGACGCCGGGGACGCCGAGGTCGGCCAGACGCGAGCGCATCTCGCCGGCGGCGCGGGCGGTGAAGGTGACGGCCAGGACCTGGGTGGCCTGGTAGGCGCCGGTGGCCACGCCGTGGGCGATGCGGTAGGTGATGGCCCGGGTCTTGCCGGTTCCGGCGCCGGCCAGGACGCACAGGGGGCCTTCGAGGTGCTCGGCGACCTCGCGCTGGTCGGGGTCGAGGGCCTCCAGGAGGGCGGCGGCGTCCAGTGGGGCGCTGCGACGGCCGGGACCGGAGGTGGGGGTGCCGGTCGGGGCGGGGTGGTGGGTGGTCGGGCTCATCGGCACCAGCCTGCCACGCGGGGCCGACAGGAATCGACGGTCCTTGGCCCGCGCCGGGTGGCGTCAGCTGACGATGGGGCCGCCGTACCAGTCCTCAATGAGGAGTCGGGCGATGGAGGTGGGGCCGGGCAGGAAGATGCTGCCGTTGTCGGCGGCCGCGGTGAGCTCGTCGCGGGAGACGAGGCGGGCCTCGACGACCTCCTGGCCGTCGGGGCGGGGCTGCTCCTCGCCGGGGGCCAGGCGGGCGCGGCAGCCGAGCATGAGGGAGCGCGGGAAGGGCCAGGGCTGGGAGGCGACGTACTCCACGTCGGCCACGCGCAGCCCGGTCTCCTCCCACACCTCCCGGGCCACGGCCGCCTCAACGGACTCGCCGGCCTCGACGAAGCCGGCCACAACCGAGTAGCGCCGGGGAACCCAGGTGGCGCCGCGCACGAGGAGAAGGCGGTCGGAGGTGTCGGTGACCGTCATGATGACGGCCGGGTCGGTGCGCGGGAAGTGGACGGTGGCGCAGTCGGAGCAGCGGCGGGCCCAGCCGGCCTCGATGATCGCGGTGCGTCCGCCGCAGCCCGGGCAGTAGGCAGAGCGGGCGTGCCAGGCGGCCAGTGCGGTGGCCGTGGTGGCCAGGCCTGCGTCACGGGCCGTCATCTGGGCGCCCATGGCTCGCAGGGCGGAGAGCGGGTAGCGCTCCAGCAGGCGGCGCAGGTCGGGGTGGTCAACGGCTGTGCCCTCGGCGTCGGAGCCGGTGGCGGGAGGCTCGGGGGCGTCGGGGACCTCGAGGGCCTGGGGCACGACGACAGCGATCCAGGCGGGGCCGGTGGGGGCTGCGTCATCGGCGAGCTCGCGACCCATGTAGAGGACGGTCAGGTCGGGGCAGCAGGTGGGGGCGGAGGCTCCGAGGTAGCCGACGCGCAGGTCGGGTAGGGCCCAGCCGCTGCGGGTGCCGGGGCCTTCCCAGGCGGTGGCGCCAGGACTGCCGATGAGGCTGGGCGGGGTGAGGCCGTCGTCGGGCAGGTCGGGGTGGATGGCGGGGCCGGTCAGGGCGACGCGGCCGCGGGCGTCGACCAGCAGCACGCGGGTCTCGGGGTCGGCGGCGAGGCTCTCCAGCAGCCCGGGCTCGCTGCGTCGCTCGGCGTCGCGGTCGGTGGCGGAGCGGGACAGGGCGAGCTGGTCGGTGCGCATGGGATCACTCTCCCATCCCCTGCTTCGAGGCGCACACGGGCGCGCCCATACCGATAGGAGGTGAGTATGGGACTTGGGAACTTCCTCGGCGACGTCCACGACGCATCCTGTGGCCCGAACGCGCGCGGGTGCGGGGCGGGACCGGCGGGAATGTGTCCATATGGGACGGCTTTAGCGACGAGTCGGTCGAGCGTCATGAGCATCTGTACAGGTCAGAGCGTTACGGGTCGGCTCCGCATGCGAAAAGCGGCTTCAAAACCGTCCCATATGGACAAAGTCTGGCTCCCCTGAGCCGCCGTCTAGGCTGGGGGTGTGCGCACCTATCTCGATCACGCCGCCACCTCCCCGGTCCGCCCCGAGGTCGCCCGGCAGGTCGCCGAGGACCTGACCAGTGGGCTCGGTGGCTGGGCGAATCCAAGCGCGCTGGGGTGCGTGGTGTTTCTCGGACTGGGGGAGT
>NZ_KV810977.1:0-494 GCF_001812965.1 Actinomyces sp. HMSC075C01 | reverse complement strand
CCAGTGGACCCACTCGGCGGTGGCGAGCACGGGCGGCGTCGATGTCCTGCCAGGGTCCTTGGTTGCGGATGAGCTCGGCCTTGTACAGCGAGTTGAGCGCCTCGGCCAGAGCATTGTCGTAGGAATCCCCTTTAGAGCCTACAGAGGCGACTGCCTTGCAGTCGGACAGGGCCTGCCCGTAGCGAATGGACCGGTACTGCACCCCACGGTCGCAAGTGGTGCACCAGGCCCGTCAGGTCGGCCCCCTGACGTTTCCGCTGCCAGACGGCCATCTGAAGGGCGTCCAGGGCCAGGTCGGTGTACAGGCCGGTGGAGGTCTGCCAGCCCACGATTCGCCGCGAGAAGACATCGGTGACGAAGGCGACGTAGACCCATCCGGAGAAGGTGCGTACATAGGAGGGGGTACCTCCCGCTTGCGGGGGAATGTCGGCGACCCACAGCTCGTTCGGCCTGAACGCGCTGAAATGCCTTTTGACGAGGTCGGCCGGGCACTG
>NZ_KV810976.1:0-313 GCF_001812965.1 Actinomyces sp. HMSC075C01 | reverse complement strand
ACAAGAGGGTTCGGCGGGCTCGAATCGTCAGGAAGCCTGCGTTATGTCGCCGGGGTGTCCACAGGAATGACATTGGACCCTCAGTCCACAGATTCGATCCAGCAGATCGGTGTGATTCCAACGATCTACCCGCCCCTCGCGCGTCAAGATCCTTCCAATGTCATTTCTGTGGACACCGAAGGGGCGACGCGCTCACCGCAGACCGAGGAATACTGCAGTCATGCAGCAGACAGAGGCGTATTCGCAGCATCTGTCGAAGGCGCTGTGACCTGCGCAGATGCTGGCGTCGGCCAGCTCTGTGAATAAGTCTCCT
>NZ_KV810975.1:807-1645 GCF_001812965.1 Actinomyces sp. HMSC075C01 | reverse complement strand
CTCCCCCAGTCCGAGAAACACCACGCACCCCAGAGGACCTCCTCGACTTTCCGGGGCTGCGCAGGTTCATTCCTTGGTGGCCTGTGCTGAGCACGCTTCCGACTGAGCGGCGGGCTTGGCGGGATGATTCAGCCGGTCGTCCTGGTCCGGGGTTTTCCACAGGGTGGTGTCGGGGGCTGGTGTGGGGGCGTTGGTGCGGGTAGTGTCAATACACCGCTTGGATGGGCAGTGTTGCCTGGCCGGGCGGGGTATGGAGTTGTTTCGGTGGCGAGGAGGCTTCCGTGATGAGTGCGTCCCTACGATCTGCTGTGCCAGCCCCCACGCTCAGGGGCGCTCGGCAGTCTGCAACCTGCCTGGATCGCTCAACCCCGCCAATGCAGTGCCCCGCCGCATACGACCGTCAGACCGGTCTGAACCTCGATGGCGTCGACGAGCCCGCGGAGCAGGAGGCATTGGCGGTCAGTCAAGGACATGCGAGCAGCCCGCTATTCGCACTGGATCCGCGTCTGGCCGAACACACTCACAGCGGCCAGCGAGAGCTCGACGTCCCCGGCAAGCACAACAAGCAGCCGACTTCAGAAAGAGGGACGAAACAGTTAAGTGTCCGATCACCCGTGTTGGAACGAGACCTTGCTGCGCGTGTCCGTCACTCCCACCCGGGCCTCGGAAGCCCGTGCAGCCCCTGCGGCACCGGAGAGCGGGTGGAGCGGCCCCTATTGGCGATAGAGCCGGAGCGGCCGGGTGCGCTGGTGCTGTTATCGCGTAGGGGCCGGCCCGGTTCCCAACCCGGGGCTCGTCTTGGGCGCCGGCGGGGTGTGGCTGGCCTGGTGGTGGTGTG
>NZ_KV810975.1:0-707 GCF_001812965.1 Actinomyces sp. HMSC075C01 | reverse complement strand
CTCGGGCTGAGAAGGGCATTGCGGATGCTAACGCAAGCGCGACCGCCTCCCGGGAAGCGGCTCTGACTCCTGAGCTGCGCGCCAAGCGCGATGCCGCCCTGGCCGAACCCGCACCGGCCAAGCCCTCCCAGATGAACGAGGAGAGCGCCGAGGGCGCAGCAGCCAGCGTCAGCTATTTCCTCGACCTCTACCGCTACGCCTTCATGACCGGCAACACCACCGAGCTAGCAAAGATGAGCGAAGACAGTTGCAAATTCTGCCAATCAGCCATCAGCAGAGCAACCAGCCTACACGCCACTGGAGGATGGATTGATAAGTGGGAGCAGAATGTTACCAACACGACATACTATGAAAAACTGGAGGGTCGTGATTACAATCGCGTTACGGTTGTCGTAGATTATGGCGCCATGACTTCCCATCCTGGAGATGGAAGGGCGGCCAAAACATCCACTCCAGACGAAGGGAGAAATCTCAACTTTGGTGTAAGGTATGTTAATGGTAGATGGTTCGTCGGTGGGGTTGAGGTGGCTAAATAATGGAACTAATCCCCGTTGCTTTAGTTAGTCTTGTTGCGTCGCTCGTATTTCCGATACAAAATGCTGGCAATGCAAGTTCAGATTCCGCTACTGTTGAATCTAATGTGACTGCCGGAAATACGGATGCAGGAGTGGAAACCTACGGGGAGGTGACTGAGACCGTCCCTCAGG
>NZ_KV810974.1:48589-74096 GCF_001812965.1 Actinomyces sp. HMSC075C01 | reverse complement strand
CCCCACCTGTAAACCGCTTACACAGAAAACTGGACAGGCCCGCCGACGATGACCTGAGGGTCGACCCGCCGCTCCTTGGAGTAACCCACCCGCCGCAGGTCGTCCTCACGCTCGGCCTCGAAATAGAGGGTGGTGACGTCGTACAGGCACAAGGCAAGACCCCCACTGGCGGTGACGTGCTCGAACAGAGCCCCGGACAGGCTCTCGCGGTAGCCCCGCTCCTGGGCCCGGGCCAGGGAGGCGTACAAGGTGTTGCGGTGGGCCGGGGCCGGCCAGCCGATCTCGGACAGGACCCTGGGAGTGTCGGCCTTGGAGGTCGGCTCGACCAAACGCGCCAGAACCATCTGCTCAAAGGCCCGGTCACCCCCGACCGCCTCACCCAGCCCCAGACGCCTGTAGGCCGAACGGAGGGCCTCGATCAGCCAGCCCGACCTGCGCGAGATGATCTGCGGCCTTCGCACCGCACCACCGTCACCCGGCTCGTCACCGGGAGTCTGGCCGCCACCGTCGAGTGCTGGCCCCAGGTCCAGGACCTGCTGGCCGGCCAGGAGCCGCTGGCGCCCCAGACGCATCAGCGCAGCCAGCCCGGCCTCGTCATGGACCGACCCCAGGTGCTCCACGATCCGGCGCACACCATGGTCCTTGGCCACGACCTGCACGGCCGTGGCCCCCGAGGCTGTCTTGACCTGACGCAGGTACGGACTCACCCACCAGATCCTACCGCCGCCTTAGTGCCCCAAAACAACCACCCCACCCCCAGAATTCCAACGAAAAACCCCACTTTGAAACACAAACCACCCCAACCTGTGCAACTCAGGTCTTAGTGCCCCACCACCAGACCCCCGACACCGCAATACCAACGAAAACTCACGCCGAGTCACCGAAAACCCACCAAGGTGTCACCAGTCAGGCTGGGCCCCGCAGGCCTTGCAGAACGGGTCCTCAAACCCGATCGGCATGCGGCACTCCACAATGGCTCTCGTCGAGGTCAGGAGCCGGCCCACCACTATCAGTCCCAGTGCGTCCAGCCCAAGGAAGGTCGTCAGGTCAGGGTCGGTGAAGGTAGTCTCAGGCAGGTCGAAGTCTCTCGTGACGGTTGTCTAGCAGCTCCCATCATCGGGGGACCCCGACCCCAACCCACCGCAACGACGCACCCACCCCACCTATGCACTTCAATAGGCTCCAGCTACCACACCCTCAAACACGAAGAGCCGTCATAGGACACGATAATTCTTAAAATTAAAAACCAAACACTCCAACACAACTCCCGATTCTCAGGAAGTTTACCCCCTAGCAGAAGATGCCGGCATCGCCACTTCAGTGGAGGTTGACTTCGAAGACTGGAAATCCGCAGGAGGTGTTGGCGCACCTGTGGGATTGGGTGGGGCGGCATCCATAGGCGCACCAAGCCCGGGAATCGGGTGGCCTTGACACATCCATGGCACCATTGATGAAGTCAAATTAATCAAATTGGCTTTAAGATTACCTTTCATTCCCGACCGAGGCATAACCGACACCATTATGTAATGATACCTGTCACCGCAGTTGTACAAAACCGTGCCGCCACCCTCGCTCGCGAGCTGCAGTTCACCGAAACCACTATCGCCAGGAATAGAGAACACACCTTCATAACCACCCTGATAGCCACCCCACCAAGGATCTATACCCTCTCTATAGTGAGTAGAGTTAACTCTCAGGCCCACCCCACTATAACCCTCGGAAACATTATCAACGTCGACATAGCACGTCACCTTGGTTGGCACGCCTTTCTCAATAACCGTGTCAGGATGATACTTAATCTGGCCCCCAAACATAGCCTCTACTGCCTCATCTGCAACACCTGGGCAAGTAAAATCGGTGCCTGACACCGCAACCGATGGCGAAACAACTGCCTGCGTCGAACTGAGGTTTTTTTCTTTCTCACCTCCTGACGCACACCCTTCAGAAACTACGACAAACGACACTGCACAAAACAAAACTACTATACGGTTTATGAATTCACTAACCATGCGGCAACATCCCTTCAGGCCATCTAGAATTAGTGTTCGTTGGCTTTCGGCGCCACCTCGTCACCCTTACTAGTACTCAACGGCTTAGCTGACCGATACGCAGTTTCATATGAGTTATCCACGGTCTGATCCAAATTCTCGAACGCTGGAATCGCCAGTTCAGTTGACCCCGACCCGGGTGTTTTTTGAGCTCTAAACAAAAGTGGGGCAACTCCCTTCATGTCGGAGTACTGAGAATTAGACATTCCTCCAGTGCCAAGTTTTACTTTTCCGTCTTCACCGAGCACTGAATCAGCATTCGACCCCGTTTTTCCAGCGACTTGCGCAAGTTGCTCTTGAGTGTAAGCACCCGACTTCAAGACTGACTCGGTAACTGACACTCGGTTGGCCACCTTACCTTGGGTATACTTGTCCTTGTTCGCTTTCTCTTCTGCCGCCTCTTCATTTGCTACCAAATCCATCATGGACGTTTTTGCTGACGCAGTCGCTTGTGACTTAACAGCATTAGCTGCGACTTTTGCAGCAGAACTAGCTTCTGAAGCGACTGGTACAGCACTAACGACATTGGCACCTGCGTCAACCCAAAACTTCGTGCGGGCATCCGCATCCCCCTTCCTGTGCTCAGCATCTCGCGCGATAGCTCCTGCAACGAATCCGTTGGCTTTACTTTGTCTATCATAAGCGTCAACTAATCCCGAGTAGTCGCCAGTTCTTCTTGCTTCTTCCGTTTCTATACTAATGCGTTCTTCATTAAACTTAGCTTTTGAGGTTGCGAGTGTTGAGGATGCATCGTCATTCTGACCAACTTCGCCGGTCAAGTTCGAGAGCGCTAAGTCGGACAGAATCGGCTGCGTGGATCTGCTCTTAGCCCATTCCGCTGCTCCAGGTCCCTTGATGTAAATTCCCTTCTCGTTGCCTTCCCTTGCAGACTCCTCTATTCCGATTGGGTAACGAGCTAAAGTTTGAGCGGCGTGAACACGAGCAGGATTGGATAGATTGACATGATCGCCGCTTTCTCCAACTGCATTAAAGATGGCCGATACCGTTGTAGCGGAATTCACTCCATCTGTGTCACCAGGGATAGGCTTGGACGAACTGGCCCTCGCAGACGCTTTGTCTGCGAGCACCATCCAGTCGTCAGTCCATTGATTGTCTCCCACCGAAGAATAAGCCATTATTTTTCTTACGCGATTTGCCGAGCTCTCCGCCGCTTGTCTCCGCTCATCTTCGGAAGCGTTTTCATCAAGTGGCGGCGAGATCCAACGGGTTCCTGCTTCCGGATTGCCCGACATTGCATGCACTAGGCCCTGAAGTGGATTGTGGGTATCCCCGATGTTAATAAATTCAGAATCCCCAGCCATATGTTTTCTGACCGGAATTTTTTCCAGATTTTTACCCATTTCAGTAAGAAACGTTTGGTTTCCGTAGGACAGTCCGATTCCTCGGTCTGTGGTGCCATCAACCCCGTCAATATTCCCGTACTGCGAGGCAGACAACATTGTATTTACTGCAGAGACCCTACCCCAGTTAACTTTACCTTGCTTATCATACACCGATGATGAAAGTTTTTCCGCCTTGTTCTTTGCTTCTTCGTCACTCCATGAGTTTGATGCAGCCGCCATCATATGTCCGAAGGCGTCCGCCATTCTCCTCCCACCTCTAGAAGGGGACTCTATATACTCGCCTTTTGCGACCAAGCCCCCGCCAACTTTACGCTTTCCACCCAATTTTTCGTCTACATCAAGCGATAGTTGTGCTAAATTTTCAATGCCGACCTTATCAATATAGGCCGCGCTATATGCGGGATCATCCTGAAGTGACGCAGTATCCTCGATAATCTGCTCAAGAGTCCTGCCACGCTTATCCTTACCGTCCTTGCTTTTGGCAGCCTCCTGGATTGACTTCGCATTGTCTAATCCCCAACTTGCCTTCTGGACATTTTCGGTCGTGTCCTCCATGCCGTCAGGCACGTAATAAGAAATGTCTCCACCATTTTTAGGACTTAAGCCATTCTCGCTCTGATGTTTCGCTAATTCAACTCTATTATCGATCTCCTTGGCTTTGTCACGTAGTGCTTGAATCTTATCTTTCCATCCGCTCATTGTAGATAGATCTACGGCAAAATGATGAACGAAATTTACTGCGTTCGTGCCAGCATCCGCTTTCTCGGCATTATCTGCGTAGTCTTTGACCGTCTTAATGATCGACTTCATATTTTCATAGTTCAGGTATACGTACGTCACTTTTCCCTCACTTCACAGGTCCGTATTGGTCTTCCATGCCTGATCGCCTTCGTCATCCAGTTGCTCTTCCTCCCCATGCCAGACCATCCAAGTATTGTCCCTTGCGGTGGCCCATGATGTTTCAAACTCAGAAATTTTTCCTTTGATATCATCTGCGTACGTGGTCGCCTGTGTGGATTTCCAAGAAGATCCGACGATCTTTTCGTGTATCGCATCCGAAGGCTTTTTCTCAGATGCGCCATTGATGGATGATTTAGTTAATTTACTATCCCACTTCATCATCTCCTCCCCGTCAGCATGCCCGCATACTGACGGGCACATCCTGCGCGTTGGGGGACAGGATTCCTGTCCCCCAACGCGTGACTGGTCCCCGTCTGGAGGGGAGTGTCCCCGACGGCGTCGAATGTCCCCGCGGGCAGGGAGTCAGGCCCAGGGCTGGCGCTGGGCCCACTCCTGCGGGCTGACGCGGCGCCCGGTGTAGAAGGGCGTGTCCACGCGCACGTGCATGCGCGCCTCCGTGTAGCGCTGGTGGTGCAGGACCCCCTCGAGCCGGTCGAGGCTGTCGGCCTCGAAGCCGAGGATCCACTCGTAGTCGCTCAGGCCGAAGGTAGACAAGGTCGAGCCCTTGACGTCGGGGTACTTGGAGAAGCCGTGGCGCCCGTGCTGGGCCATCATGCGCGAGCGCTCCTCGGGGGCGAGCAGGTACCACTCGTAGGAGCGCACGAAGGGGTAGACCATGACCCAGTCGCGCGGCGCTACCCCGGCCAGGCAGGCCGGCACGTGGCGGGGGTTGAACTCGGCGGGCGTGTGCAGGCCCATGCAGGACCACACCGGCTCCAGGTAGCGGCCCAGCGCGCTGCCGCGCAGACGGTGGTAGGCGTCCTGAAGGACCTCGGGGTCGTCGTCGAGCCACCACACGAGCAGGTCGGCGTCGGCGCGCAGGCCCCCGACGTCGTACCAGCCGCGCGTCGTCACGCCGCCGGCCTCAACGAAGTTCGTGCTCTCCCCCAGGAGCTGCTCGCGCTCGGGCTGGGAGGCGGGCAGCGGGCGGCTCAGGCGGAAGACGCTGTAAAGGGTGTAGTGGTACTGGTTGTTGATGGCCTCCAGGTCGACATCGGTGGCGTCGCGCGGGTCGCGGTGGGGGCGACGCTCCTCGTCCTCGAAGCGGTGCAGGCCCCCCTCACCGGGGTGACCGCCGGGGTGGCCGTGCTGGTTGCGGGTGTCGGTGCTCAATTTCTTCTCCTGGTTCTTATCGGAGCTGCTGGGCTTAGGGCTATCGGAAGCCGGCGCCGTCGGTCCCGTGGTGACTGTGCTGGCTGGGCCGGTTGGGCCGGCCGGGGTGGCGGGTCCCGGGCCGGCAGCACGAGTCCGGGCACACCGTGTGGAAGGGGCCGACGCCGGTGGTCGAGTCGGGTAGGACGTCCTCGCCGCGGGCGGCGGCGGCCCGCTCGACGAGGATGTCGACAAGGGAGTCGACGAAGGCCGGGTGGGTGCCGACGGTGGCGGCGCGCACATACGGCATCCCCAGGTCGCGGGCGGTCTGGGCGGCCTCGGTGTCGAGGTCGAAGACGACCTCCATATGATCGGAGATGAAACCGAAGGGAGCCACGACGACGCCCCCGGGCCTGCCCGCGAGGCTACCGTCGGTCAGGTGCCCGGCGGCCAAGGCCTCAAGGTGGTCGTTGACGTCCGGTTCGAGCCAGCGGGCCTGCGGCGGGCCGGAGCGCGAGCAGTAGACGAGGTCGGCATCCACTCTCTCCAGGCCGAGCCGACGGGCGACCTCGGGCACGAGGACGGCGGCCAGCGCCTCGTGCTGGGCGACGTAGGAGACCTCCGTGGACAGGTCGGCGGCCACACCTGGCTCCCGCCGCCCGGCCTCGGTCGGGCCGTCGACATCGGAGGTGCCGTGAGTGCTCTCAGTGCCCGACCCCGGGGCGGAGCCGGCCTCCATGCCCAGGGGGATGGAGTGGGTGACGAGCACGAGGCGCGCCTCCGTAGCCGCCACTCCCTGCTCGGCCAGCGCCCCGTAGGCCTCGACGATGGCGTCAACGTTGGCCTGCAGCAGGCCGGGGGTGTTGTAGTAGGGGCGCGTCTTGTCCACGGTGAGCTCCACGGGGCCGCCCCCGTCCCCGCCGACCCGGGCGGCGGCGTCGGCCTCGAATCCCTCACCGGTGGAGCCGTCCGTGCCGTCGGCGAGCAGGGCGACGGCGCCGGCCAGGTCCTCGCGGTACTGGCGGCACCCGGAGTAGGAGCCGAAGGCCGCGGTGGGCAGGGCCAGGACGCGGCGGGCTCCGGCGTCGGCCAGCTCGCGCAGGGCCTGGCTGACGAAGGGGTGCCAGTTGCGGTTGCCGACGACGATCGGCAGCGTCGAGCCGCGCTCGGCCAGGCGGGCCTGAAGGGCGTCGCGCAGCTCGGCGTTGCGCGCGTTGATCGGGGAGGCGCCGCCGAAGCCCTGGTAGTGGCCGGAGACCTCCAGGAGGCGAGAGTCGGGCACGCCGCGGCCGGCGGTGGCGTTGCGCATGAAGGGCAGGACGTCCTCGGGGCGGCGGGGCCCGCCGTAGGACAGCAGGAGGACGGCGTCGTAGGGGGCCAGCGGGTCGGTGGCCGGGAGGCTGGCCGCAGCTCCGGCGAGGTCGGCGCCCGGGAGGGTGTCCGGGCGGGCGTCCAGGCGTGCGGGAGCCCCCTGGGTGGGCCCGGGCACGGACGCGGCGGCGTCAGTCATGGTTCTCCCCTGCGCTCTTCAGGCCCCAGACGAGCTCGAGGGCCTGACGGTAGGCCTCCTCGCGGCCCTCCTGGCCGGCGCGGCGGGCCATGACGGTGGGCTGGTGGAGGAGGCGGGCGGCCAGGTGGTGCAGGGCCCGCTCGGCCTGCGCCAGAGGCACCATCGGCTCGCCGTCGATCTGGCCAGCGGCATCGAAGCCGGGCTCGGCAGGGAGGTGACGATGGGGGCAGGCCCCCGCGGCGGCGTCGGCGCTGTTGACCCCGCTGACGCCGGTTCCGGCGCGCCCGTCGACGGCGGGCACGGCCAGGGCGAGCCGGCGGGCGGGCTGGGGGCGCAGGCGGGCGGCCTCCTCGGCGACGACGCGACCGACCTGGGCGCGCAGGGCGGTGATGAGGGGGTCCATGGCCCGGCCGGCCAGGGCCCGCTCGAAGTCGGCGGCCTCGGCCTCGACGATGGCGCGGGCGGCGGCCACCTGCTGGGCCTCGGCGTCGGGCACGGCGTCGCGCACGCGGGCCAGGTCGAGGTGGACGACGCCGGGCAGGGCGCCGACGGCCTCATCGACATCGCGGGTCAGGGCCAGGTCCAGGATGACCAGTGGGCGGCCGGCTCCCCCGCCTGAGCCGGCGCGCTCGGCGGCGACGGGGGCGACGACGTCGACGGTGAGGATCGGCCCGCCGGTGCCGCGGCAGGTGACCACGAGGTCGGCGCGGCTCATGGCCTGGCTCAGGGCACCGGTGGGCACGGCGCGCAGGCCGTGGCCGGCGGCGAAGGCCTCGGCGCGGTCGGAGGCGGAGTAGACGGCGATCTCGCTCAGGCCCCGGGCGCGCAGGTCGGCGACGGTGGCGCCGGCGTAGGAGCCGGTGCCGACGATGAGGGCGCGGCAGTCCTCCAGCGGCGGCAGGTGGCCGGCGGCCTGATCCACGCCGACGGCGACGACGCTGCGCCCCTGACCGGACAGCTCGGTCTCGTGGGCCACCCGGCGGGCGGTGGCCGAGGCACGCTCAACGACCCGCACGAGCTCGGGGCTGAGCGTGCCCTCGGCGGCGGCGGTCTCGGCGGCGCGGCGGACCTGACCGACGATCTGGGCCTCACCGACCACCATCGAGCTCAGGCCCGCGGCGATGGCGAGCATCTCCCGGCGGGCGGCCGCCCCGACCAGGTGGGTCAGCCGGAGGCCGCTCGGGGGGAGTCCGGCACGCTCGGCCAGGAAGGCGGTGATGGTCTCGGCCAGGTCCGACGCCGCCGCGGGCTGGCTCGCGTCCGCCGGGGGGAGGTCCGGGTGCAGGGCCGCCGGGCAGCCGGTGTCGGCCCAGGAGTCGGCGTCGAGGAGAAGAGCCAGGCGGTTGCAGGTGGACAGGACCAGGACCCCGCGCAGCGCGGGCACCGCCTCCAGGAGGTCCGGCCCCAGCCCCGGGGCGACCGCGCCGAGCCGGGCAACGACGTCGAGGCCCGGCAGTCGATGGTCTGCGGAGAGAAGATGAGTAGTCACAACGTGCGCTATTGAAACATCACCGCGGGGTGCGGGCACAATAGCGGCGTGGCGACACACACCCGACATCATGACAATGCGTCACCACCATATTTCTGACACTCCGTCAGCACCTGACGGACGCCTGAAACGCCGCATCATTACGCGCAATAACCCCCTCTGACCACTGCTTACAGGAGGCAGCCGGATATGTCTCACATTCAGTTCCCTTATCACAGGGAAAGCACGCGGCGTCAGCATTCTTCGTCCGATAACGGCGATTTCGTCACCGGCAGTTCACACAATGATTCAATTGAGTCCGAGCGGGCGGCGCAAGAGCGGCAGCAGGACGGAGGCGGAGCCGGCGCGGGAGCCGACGGGGCGACGCCCGGACCAGCGGCGGGAGCTGCCGGAGCGGCGGGGCCTGCCGAGACCACAACGGGACTGGCTCCGTCGCCGGCACTCCTGGAGGCGCTGGCGGGCCGGAGACCCGCACGAACGCCCGTGTGGTTCATGCGTCAGGCGGGACGGTCGCTGCCGGAGTACCGGGCGCTGCGGGCGCGCGCCGACGTCCCGATGCTGGAGGCCTGCCTGGACCCGGGGCTCGCGGCGGAGGTGACGCTGCAGCCGGTGCGGCGCCACGGCGTCGACGCCGCTGTCTTCTTCTCCGACATCATGGTGCCGCTGCGCCTGGCGGGCGTCGGGGTGCGGATCGAGGAGGGTGTCGGGCCGGTCCTCGACGCCCCGGTGTGCAGCGGCCGCGAGGTGGATGAGCTGGTGGCCCGCCGCTTCGGTGACGGCCCCGGCGCCGAGGGGGTCGGGGCGATCGAGGAGGCGGTGCGGCGCGTCGTCGTCGAGCTGGGGAGTCCGCAGGCACCCGGCGCGCGCGAGGGGCTCAGTGAGCGGGCGCGCGCCGGGCTGGAGCACAGCGCCGGGTCGGCGGGGTGGACGCCGGTGCTCGCCTTCGGCGGGGCGCCCTTCACGCTGGCGGCCTACCTAGTGGAGGGCCGACCCAGTCGCGACCACCTGGCGGCGCGCACGCTCATGCGCGCCGACCCCGACTCCTGGGACCGGCTCATGACGTGGTGCGCACGCCTGACCGGCGAGTTCATCGCCGCACAGGTGCGCGCCGGGGCGGCCGCGGCCCAGCTCTTCGACTCCTGGGCGGGCTCACTGTCCCCACGCACCTACCGCGAGCGCGTGGCCCCCTACTCGGCGCTCGCCCTGGAGACGGCCCGGGGCGCCCTGTCCCCCACCACCGGTGAGGCTGCGCCGCTCATCCACTTCGGCACCGGGACCGCCCGGCTGCTGGGGCTCATGCGGCAGGTGGGGGCCGACGCCGTCGGCGTGGACGAGCGCATCGAGCTGGGTGAGGCGATTGAGGCGCTGGCCACGGCCGACCCGCAGGAGGGGTCCTGCCCGGTCCAGGGCAACCTCGACCCGGCACTGCTGGCGGCACCGTGGCCGCTGGTCGCCGAGGAGGTCGACGCGGTGCTGGCCGCCGGGCGCGCGGCGCCGGGGCACGTGGTCAACCTGGGGCACGGGGTGCCACCGGCCACTGACGCGGATGTCCTCACCCGGATCGTGGCGCGGGTGCACGGCTCGGCCGACTGGGAGGCCGTGGCCCTGGCCGGGTGGGACGCCGTCGCCGATGCGCCGGCTCAGGCCGGCGAGGTGCCCGGCGGGCCGAGCGGGCCGGAACCGCAGGACCGGCAGAGCCTGCGGGAGCCCGGCCGGCAGGCGCCTCGGGGTCCTGGCGGACGGCCCCTGGCCCGCACGACGCGCCGCCCCGGACGGGAAGAGCACTGAATGACTGAGCACACGCAGCCCGCCGGGGGCCACCAGGAGGACCGGTACGGGGCGCCCGACGACCTTGGCGGTCGGGGCGGCGCTCCGGGATGCCTGGACGGTCGGGGCGCTCCGGCAGGTCCGGGAGGCCTGCGGGGTCAGGGCGGCCTGGGCAACCAGGGCACCATCGACGGTTCTGACGGCCAGGGAGGCCGGAGCAACCCGGGCAACCCGTACGGCCCGGCAGGCCCGAGCGCCCCCGAGACCGATGCCCGGCCAGCAGGCCCGGCAGGTTCGGCAGACCTGGAAGGTCAGGGCAGGCCAGATATCCGGGGCACCTTGGACGCTCCGGGCGACCAGGGAGACCTGGACGGCCCGGCTGGCGCGGCTAACCCAGGCACTCCGGGGGCCGCTGCCCGGCCGGCGAGTCCGGCCGCCCCCCAGGCGCCGGTCCAGCGGTGGGACGCGCTCGTCATCGGCGGCGGGATCGCGGGGCTGACGGCCGCCTGGGACCTGGTGCGCGCCGGACTGCGGCCGCTGCTCATTGAGGCGCGCGGCTACACCGGCGGGCTCGTCGCCGCCGGGAGAATCGGCGGGGCGCGCATGGACCTGGGTGCTGAGGGCTTCGTCGTGCGCGGCCAGGCGGCCACCTCGATGCTCGCCGAGCTGGGGCTGCGCACCGCCGCCCCGCACGGCCAGCCCCGGCTCTTCCTGCCGCCCCTCGCGCCGGGCGCCGGCGCAGGCTCGTCCCAGTGGGGGCTGCACCGGTTCCCTGACCACGCCTACCTGGGGATCCCGGTGGACCCGCTGGCGGCCGACGTCGTCGCCATCATCGGGCAGGAGGCCGCGCGTCGGGCCGCGCAGGACGCCGACCTTCCCGGTGCGGTGGGCACCGGCCCTGAGGATCCGGCCGACCTGGCCTCCTTCGTGACCGCGCGCATGGGGGCCGGCGTCCTGGAGCGCCTCGTGAAGCCCATTGTCGCGGGCATCCACTCGGCCGACCCGGCGAACCTGGCGGCCGACGTCGTCATGCCCGGGTTGCGGCGGGCCACGGCGGAGCTGGGCTCCCTGAGTGCCGCTGTGGCGGCAGTGCTGGAGCGGCGTCGGGCCCGGAAGGACGGGGCGGGCGGTCGGAGCGTGGACGCGGCCGTCGAGGGCGGGCTGTTCCGGCTCACTGACGCGCTGCGCGAGGCCATCGGGGCCGGCGGCGGGAGCGTGCGCACCCGCACCGGCGCCCAGTGGCTGCGGCCCGGCGGAGGCCAGGACTGCGCGGACGGGGAGGTGCCCGCTGCCTGGCGGGTGGGAATCACCCCGACGCGCCGGGGTCCAACGCCGTCGGACGAGCCGGTGCCCGATGGCGCACAGGAGGTTGTGGCCACCGACCGCGTCGTCGTGGCGTGCTCGGCGGGGGCCGCGCTGCGGCTGCTGCGGGGGATTCGCGGCCTGCCCGCGAGCGCGACGGACCTGACCGTGCCGGTAGGGGCGCCGATCGCCCGTTTCACGCTGGTGGCGCGGGCGCCGGAGCTCAGTGGTGAGCCGGTGGGCTCGGGGCTGCTCGTGGCGCCCGCCGGCCCCGCTGAGCCCGCTGAGCCAGTGGAACTTGCCGGCCCCACTGCGTCGTTGTCGGCCGGCGCCGGGGCCTCTGGCCTGGTCTCTGACGGGACGGTTCCCGGCGGGGGGTCTGCGAGCCCGGCCGCCTGCCCGGTGCGAGCCAAGGCGCTGTCGCACCTGAGTGCCAAGTGGCCGTGGGTCGGTGCCGAGCTGCGGGCGCTGCACGGCCCGGACGTCCACGCGCTGCGCCTGTCCTACGGTCGGCCCGGCCGGCCGCGCCCGCAGGTGGATCTGCAGGTGGCGCTCGATGACGTGGCGGCCCTGACCGGGGTGAGGATCGAGCCGGAGGCGGTGATCGACCACCTGCTGGTGCGCTGGGACGGGACGCTGCCGCCGGTGACGCCCGCCTACCGGGAGCGCACGAGGCGCCTGGAGGAGGAGCTGGCGCCGGTGACGGGGCTGGAGGTCACCGGGGCGTGGGTGGCCGGGACCGGGATCGCGGCCGTCGTCGGGCACGCCCGCGCCGCGGCCGGGCGCCTGATGGGCTCCCATGACGTGTGAAGCGCCGCGCCGGGACCGGGGTGGGCGGCGCGTTCGTATATTAGGTCGCGAGTTCGTACCTCCAAGGTACGAAGGCGAGCCCTACGGTACGAACGCGACGATTGAGAACCGCGCACGAGGAGGGGATGCATGACCACGACGGAGACGGACTCCCGGCGGCTTCGGCTGGGCACGCGCGGCTCGCGCCTGGCGCTGACCCAGTCCGGGCAGGTCGCCGAGGCGCTGCGCCAGGCGGCCGGCGGGGGCGGCGCGGCCGGCGGGGGCCCCGGCGGCCTGGGCATCGACCTGGTCACCGTGCGCACGGACGGCGACGGCGACCGCACGCCCCTGCGGCAGCTCGGCGGCGTGGGGGTCTTTGCGGCCCGGCTGCGCCACGCGCTCCTGGACGGCGAGGTGGACCTGGTGGTCCACTCCTTCAAGGACCTGCCCACGCAGCCGGTCGAGGGGCTGGAGGTCATCTGTGTGCCGGCGCGCGAGGACCCGCGCGACGCCCTGTGCGCCCGCGACGGCCTGACCCTGGCCGCCCTGCCGGAGGGGGCCCGCGTGGGCACCGGCTCGCCGCGTCGGGCCGCCCAGCTGCTGGCCGCCCGCCCCGACCTGGAGGTGGTGGACCTGCGCGGAAACGTGCCCACGCGCCTGGCGCGGGTGCGGGGGCTGGAGGCGGTCGGCGTCGGCACCGATGAGCCGGTGGCGCCGAGCCGGGCCGATGCCGCCGATGACCTGGACGCGGTGATCCTGGCCCTGTCGGGGCTGCGGCGCCTGGGGTTGGAGCACTGCACGAGTGAGGTCCTGGACCTTGAGACGATGCTGCCCGCGCCGGCTCAGGGGGCCCTGGCCGTGGAGGCGCGAGCCGGCGAGGACTGCGCGGAGCTGGCCCGGGCCGTGGCGACGCTCGACGACGAGCCCACGCGTCTGGCGGTGACGGCCGAGCGGGCGCTCATGGCACGGCTCGGGGCCGGCTGCGCGGCGCCGGTGGGGGCCTGGGCGCACCTACGGGGCGAGAGCCAGGAGCCGCGGGAGGAGCGCGCCGTGCACGAGACCGGATGGAACGAGGAGTTCGGCGGCGATGACACCGCCGTGGCCAGGACCAGTCAGGGCGCCGGGGCGGCGAGTGGCGGCCCGCGGCCAGTCGGGATCGCCGCGGATCGGGGCGATGAGCACGGGGGGACGGAGGCAACCGCTGCGGCGGGGCCGCGCGGCTCGGCGGTCTCGCGCCGCTCGCCGCGGGTGCTCGTGCTGCGGGCGGTGGTCACCTCGCTCGATGGCGGTCAGGAGGTCGGCTGCGAGCTGAGCACCGAGCTGCCCGAGGCCACTGGGGGGCCGGAAGCTCCCAGGGAGACTGCGGCGGCGGCGATTCGGGCGGCCGAGGCGCTGGGGGCCAGGGCGGCCGAGGTTTTGCTGGAGGACGGCGCCGACCAGATCGTCGACCTGCACGCCAACAAGCCCCGGCGGGACTGAGGCCATGACGCAGTCCACCTCACGCACTGACTCGACCGGGAGCCTCCCAGGCGACCCCCGGGAGGGCGGCGGGGCGCCACTGTCGGGGCGGGTGGTTCTGCTGCCGCGTCTCAAGGAGCGCGACCGCATCGCCTCGGCGCTGGAGCGGGCCGGGGCTCGGGTGCTGCGCGCGGCCGTGACTCGGACGGTTCCGGGTGAGGCGGCGGCGCTGGAGGCGACTGCGCGCAGGATCATGGCGGGCGAGGCGGCCTGGCTGGTACTCACCTCAGCCCGGACGGTTGAGGCGCTGGCGCCGTACCTGCTCGCGGAAGCCGGAGTCGGCCCGGTGACAGGGGGCCACGAGCCCCACCCAGAGCCCACCGCGCCCAGCAGCCCGTACCGCACTGCGCCTCCCCACACCCCAACCACCCCGCCGATGCGGGTGGCGGTCGTCGGGCCGGCAACCGCAAAGGCCTGGACCAAGCTCACCGGCGCCTCCCCCGACCTGGTGGCCCGGGGATCGGCCGCCGCCCTCCTGGAGAAACCTGCCCTCGCCGGCAGCCCAGCAACCGGAGGCCACACACCCCACCAGGAACCCGGCACTCCCGACCCCCACGACAGCGCCGCATCTCCACACGCCCCAATCACCCCGCCTAGACAGCACCAACCAAGCGCAACAATCCCGCCGATGCGGGTGGCGGTCGTCGGGCCGGCAACCGCAAAGGCCTGGACCAAGCTCACCGGCGCCTCCCCCGACCTGGTGGCCCGGGGATCGGCCGCCGCCCTCCTGGAGAAACCTGCCCTCGCCGGCAGCCCAGCAACCGGAGGCCACACACCCCACCAGGAACCCGACATTTCCAGCACCCACCACGGCGCCCCGTCACCCCACACTCCAGCACGGAGCCCGGAATCGAAGACGGCCCCTCGAGGCCTTCCCGGCGGCGGCCGAGATGACTCCGACGGGAGAGCCCACACCTTTGGCGATGCTCCCGATTCTCCTCAAGCTCTCCCGGAGGCGGCGCGGCGCGTGCTGCTGCCGGCCTCGGCTCTGGCCGACCCAGCACTGGCGGACGGCCTGCGTCGGGCGGGCTGGGAGGTGGAGCAGGTGGCCGCCTACACGACCGTCACAGCAGACGCCCACGACCTGCCCCCGGACCTGGAGCGCACGTGGGCCACTGGCGGTGTGGACGCGGTCGTGCTCACCGCCCCATCCACGACCCGGGCAGTCCTGGAACTGCTCGGCCCGCCGCCGCAGGGAACTGGACTGGTGGCCATCGGTGCCACCACGGCGGCGGCCGCCCGTGAACTCGGCCTGCCGGTCGCTGCCACCGCCCCCTCCCCCACGCCCGAGGGGGTTCTCCAAGCCACTATCGACGCCATCCGGGGCGCCACGGGCTCCGCTCCTGCCCCTCAGGAGCCGCCGTGATGGCCGCACACGGGCAAAAGTGTCACGATTGGCGACTTTTCATCGCCACGGCCACCCTCGGCGCACCTGCCTCTCAGGCATTTGCCCAGGTCAGGGCCGGATGCTCGGATGCGCTCGAGAGCCACGCCCCCGATCAGCGCACTAAAAGTCGCCATTCGTGACACGGAACCACCTCGCAGCCTCCCAGTCCGACGCGAGTACCCCCTGCACAGACCTCCTCCCAAGTCCACCCGATCCGCCCAATCCCAGTCGCTCCAACACTTTGGACAACCTGCGGGCGGCGGACCAACAACCACCAGGAGCACCTCATGACCGACGCCCTCCGACCGGCCGCCGACTTCCTGTCGCGCCGCTCCGTCCCTGCCCCGCAGCCCCCCACGGTCCGCCCCCGCCGCCTGCGCACCACTCCGGCGATGCGGCGCCTGGCACGCGAGCACGTTGTGGACCCGGCCGCCCTCATCCTGCCGGTGTTCGTGCGCGAGGACATTGACGCCCCCCGCCCCGTGGAGGCGATGCCGGGGGTCGTCCAGCACACGCTGGACTCGCTGCGCCGCGAGGCCGCCGCCTGCGCCGAGGCCGGCATCGGCGCCATTGACCTGTTCGGCGTTCCCGCCACCCGGGACGAGGCCGGCACAGCAGCCTGGGCCGAGGACGGCATCCTCAACCGCGGGATCGCAGCCGTGCGCGAGGAGGTGGGGGACGAGGTCGTCGTGTGCGCGGACACCTGCCTGGACGAGTTCACCAGCCACGGCCACTGCGGGCTCATCCGCCCCGACGGCCCGCGCGCCGGCGAGGTCGACAATGACGCCACCCTGGCCACCTACCAGGCCATGGCCGTCTCCCAGGCGGAGGCCGGGGCCCACATGGTCTCGCCCTCGGGGATGATGGACGGGCAGGTCGCCGCGATCCGCACCGCCCTGGACGCCACCGGACACGACGAGGTCGCGATCCTGGCCTACTCGGCGAAGTACGCCTCGGCCTACTTCGGGCCGTTCCGGGAGGCCGTGGGCTCCACACTCACCGGCGACCGGCGCACCTACCAGCAGGATCCGGCCAACCGCCGCGAGGGCCTGCGCGAGGTAATGCTCGACATCGAGCAGGGGGCGGACATCGTCATGGTCAAGCCGGCCGGCCCCTACCTGGACGTGCTGGCCGATGTCGCCGCCACCTCACCGGTGCCGGTGGCCGCCTACCAGGTCAGCGGGGAGTACGCGATGGTGGAGGCGGCCGCGCAGCGCGGGTGGATCGACCGCGAGCGCGTCATCGCCGAGTCAGTGCTGGGGATCGTGCGCGCGGGCGCGGACATGGTCCTGACCTACTGGACCAGGGAGATCGCCGAGAACCCGGCCCTGCGGTAGGTCCGGCGACAGGCTGCGGTATCAAGGGTGCCCCGGGCCTCGACCAGGCAGAATGCTCGCCGCGGACGCACCTCCGGCCCCGCGGACTGTACCGGCGACGTCTCCCCAGCGCGCCCGGAGACATGTCCTCCCCACCTGCTTTGAGGAGCTTCAGCTCCGCTGACCGGTCTTGTCGCCCGTCATAGCGAACGGTCCCCAGCGGCATCACGTCGTCAAAGTGTCCACGGTGGCGACTTTTCAACTCCCACCTCATTCAGTATCTGGAAGTAACCACCCCCTGACCTGGGATACTGCAAGAAGGAGCCGGTTTCGACCACCTGAAAAGTCGCCAGTAGTGACACTTTCACCCTCCCCCGCGTTCCCAACCGGTCAACGCCACGTTCAACGCCCCGGCAGACGGCCTCAGTCAGGTAGTTTGTCAGGCAGTCCCGCCCGGTACGGCTGGCCCGAACCGGCCCTGACCAGTTCATCGACAGGATCATCGTGACTCAGCAATCGCAGCCCGCAGGCCGGCCCTCCACCAACACCTCCCTGTTCGAGGCGGCTCGCGCCGTCATCCCCGGGGGCGTCGACTCCCCCGTGCGCGCCTTCGGCTCGGTGGGCGGCACGCCGCGATTCATCGCCTCGGCAAGTGGCGCCCACGTCACCGACGCCGAGGGCCGCAGCTACGTGGACCTGGTGGGCTCCTGGGGCCCGGCGCTCCTGGGGCACGCCCACCCGGAGGTCGTCGCCGCGGTCCAGGCGGCCGCCGCCCGCGGCCTGTCCTTCGGCGCCCCCACCGCCACGGAGACGCTCCTGGCCGAGGAGGTGCGCCGCCGGGTGCCGGCCGCGCAGAAGGTGCGCTTCGTGTCCACCGGCACTGAGGCGACGATGACGGCCGTGCGCCTGGCCCGCGGCGCCACGGGCCGCGACCTGGTGGTGAAGTTCGCCGGCTGCTACCACGGGCACAGTGACGGCCTGCTCGCGGCGGCCGGCTCGGGCCTGGCCACCGGCGGCCTGCCGGGCAGCGCCGGCGTGCCCGCGGCCGTGGCCGCCCAGACCATCGTCCTGCCCTACAACGACGTCGCCGCCCTGGAGGCCTGCTTCGCCGAACGGGGCGCCGAGATCGCCGCAGTCATCACCGAGGGCGCCCCGGCCAACATGGGGATCGTGCCGCCGGCGCCCGGCTTCAACGCCGCGATCCGCCGCATCACCGCCGAGCACGGCGCGCTCATGATCCTCGATGAGGTCCTCACCGGCTTCCGCGTGGGCCCGGCCGGCTGGTGGGGCCTGGAGGCCCTCGATGGCTGGACCGCGAACCTGCCGGTCTTCGCCACCGCCGGCGCCGGTACCCCCTCCTGGCCCGGCGTTGACTGGCGCGAGCGCGCCGCCTGGGTGCCGGACCTGCTGACCTTCGGGAAGGTCGTGGGCGGCGGGATGCCGCTGGCGGCCGTCGGCGGGCGCGCGGAGGTCATGGACCTGCTGGCACCGGACGGCCCCGTCTACCAGGCGGGCACGCTCTCGGGGAACCCGCTGGCCACGGCGGCCGGCCTGGCCACGCTCCAGCTGGCCGACGACGCCGTCTACGCCTCGGTGGCCGCCCGCGCCCAGGCCATCGGCGAGGTGGTCTCGGCCGCCTTGAGTGAGCAGGGCGTGCCCCACCGCGTGCAGCGGGCGGGTTCCTTGTTCTCCTTCATGTTCGGGCAGCGGGCCGCCGAGCAGGGCGTGAGCGACTATGAGGCCGCCCGCGCCCAGGAGACCTGGCGCTACGGGCCTTTCTTCCACGCCTTCCTCGAGGCGGGGGTGGGCCTGCCGCCGTCGGTGTTCGAGGCCTGGTTCGTCTCGGCCGCGCACGGCGAGGCGGAGCTGGAGGCGATTGCGGCTGCGGCCCCGGCGGCCGCCCGCGCCGCGGCCCGGGCTCAGGCGAGCTGACCGCTCCTCGGAGGACCTGGCCTGCAGGCATTACCAGCGGACCGGGTTCGCCGTCGGCAATTGGAACCGCCAGTAGTGCACGAGGTTGGGGATCTACTGGCCGCGAGTTGTGCGTACTGCACGAGAGCCCCACCTACGCGGAGTGCACCCAGCCCTCCTCCAGTGGCTCCCGGCCCTCGTGCAGTGCGCCCCCTTCGGGCGCGCTGAAAGTGGAGGACCCCCGCCCCTTACGGCCGCCAGGGCGGCGGGGCGAGGGCGGCCTCGTAGGCGGCGACGTCGACGTCGGCGTTGAGGCTGATGACGATGCGCAGCCGGGAGTCGGGGTGGGCCGCCAGCCAGCGGCCGATCGTCTCCAGGGTCACCAGGGCGGCCTGCCGCTTGGGGTAGCCGAAGACGCCCGTGGACAGCGAGCACAGGCCGACGCTGCCCAGCCCCGCGGCGTGCGCGACGTTGAGGACGCTCGTGTAGCACGAGGACAGCAGGCGCCGGTCATGCAGAGTCGGTTTGCGCCCGTCCTCGATGACGGGCCCCACCGAGTGGATGACGTGCTGGGCCGGCAGGTGGTAGCCGCCGGTGAAGACGGCCCGGCCGGCCGGTTCCCCGCCCTGGCGGCGGGTGGGGTCGAAGGTCTCCGCCCAGGTCATGTAGCGGGCGCACTCGGCGCGCAGGGCCGGCCCGGCGACGGCGTGGATGATGTTGTCGATGCAGCGGTGCCCGGGGGCGAAGCAGCCGAGCATCCCGGAGTTGGCGGCGTTGAGGACGGCGCCGGCGCGCAGCCGGGTGAGGTCGCCGCGCCAGAAGGCCACGTTGCGGCCCAGCAGGCCGGGCACGTGGTCGGTGATGGCCAGGGGCGGGATCTCGGTGGCGTCGACCATGCCGCGCTCGGCGGCCTCGGCCTCCAGGAGGGTGTCGAGGTCGGCGGCGATGTCCTCGGGAAGGGGCGCCGGGGGGCGGGCGGTGAGGAGGAAGTCGAGCATGGTGCGCAGCTCGTCGGGGTCGGTGGGGACCGTCGAGTCGATCCAGTCCGTAGCACCCTCGGGGTCAGAACGCAGGAAGGCGTAGACGAGGTGGCGCACCAACGCGTCGCGGCCTGAGGCGCCGACGGGGACCGCCCATCGGGCTCTGACAGCGTGGCTGACGTGGGACTCCAACTTCACGCGGGCCATCATAGGATATCAAAACGTAATGTTCTGCCCTTGGGTGGGCGAGCCGGGTAACAGACGACGACGTCGCCCAGAAACGGCGGGTTCCCGGGCGACGTCGGACGGCTGCAGGGACCGGCAGGCGGCCCCGCGGTGGGTGGCGGATCAGGCCTGAGTGCCGGCGGCGGCCTCCTCCTCGGCGATCTTGGCCTTGAGCTCGTCCATGTCGAGCTCGCGCACCTGCGTGATGAGGGAGTCCAGCGCCGGAGCGGGCAGGGCGCCGGCCTCGCGGTAGACCAGCACGTTGTCACGGAAGACCATGAGCGTGGGGATCGAGGAGATGCCCAGGGCCCCGGCAAGGTCCTGCTCGGCCTCGGTGTCGACCTTGGCGAAGGTAATGTCCGGGTTGGCCTCGGAGGCCTTCTCGTAGATGGGGGCGAAGCGCATGCACGGGCCGCACCAGGAGGCCCAGAAGTCGACGATGGTGATGCCCTCGCCGTGGATGGTGTCCTTGAACTCGGGGCCGGTGATGTTCTTGGTGGCCATGAGCGTTCCTTTCAAGACCGTGGAGACAGATGGGTTCCACTGCGGCCAACACGGCCGGGGCCCGGCCTATTCCTGGGACCGGCGATCCTTGCGCCGAGGGCCGCCCGGCCTCCTGCCGGTACCGCGTATCCTCCCGCCGGCCTGCACCCTCTTGCCGATACCGCAACCCCTCCTGCCAGCACCGCTCTCCTGCCTGCGCCGCCCGACCCCACCCACCTCCTGCGGCCGGGGACATCCCACGCGGCCGGGTGCGCGCCGCTGCGGAGGGGGACAACCGGCGCGTCCGGGGACAGGATTCCGGTCCCCGACGGCGTCGAACGTCCCCGCCCGCACAGAAATGTCCCCGACGACAACGTCACCTCCTGTGAACGCGAGTCGACAGCACCCAACCTGACGACTCCGATAAATTGGACACCGTGGAGCCATCTGAGGACGGTCCTTTTCTGGACAGGCTCGCGGCCGCCCGCCTCACCGCACGCGAGCTCGACGTCGCCCGTTTCTACGAGGACAACCTGCCCGGCGCCGCCCTGCTCAACCTCGAGGAGGTCTGCCGCGCCGTAGGGGTCTCCTCGGCGACAGTGGGCCGGTTCGCACGCAAGCTCGGATATCCAGACTTCCGCGCCATGAGTCGCAGCCTGCGCACCGGCGTGCGCGAAGAGCTGTCCCTACCGGTCGAACGCCTGCGGCGGATGCACGACGACGCTGCGCCGTTGCCCCGGTCCGTCCTTGAGCAGCGGGTCGGCACGGCTCAGGAGGTGCTCGCCGGATGCTCCTCCGCGATCGATACGGAGGCCTTCAACCGCGCCTGCGCTCTGGTCAGCGACACCGATCGCCCCCTCTACCTGGGCGCCGTCGCCACGGGTCGGCCTCTCATGCAGTACTTCGGTCTCCTGCTCTCCTACCTCAGAGGCGGTGTCACCATCCTGGACGGCACCGACCACTGGGCGCACGCCCTGGCCGGACTGGAGGCCGACGCCGTCGTTCTCGCTGCGACTTTCGACCGGCACCCGGCTCCGGTCGAAGCCCTGCTGCGCCTGGCAGGCCAACGCGGCGCTACCTCGATCCTCCTGACCAATCGGCGCACCGGCCCACTCGTACCCCTGGCGGACATCCTGCTGACGACGCCGCTAGCCACCCAGGAGGCGATGTTCCGGACACGGGTGGCCACGCTCATCGTTCTCGAGGCGATTCTGGACGCGGTGGCGGCCGAGCACCCCGAGCACCTCCGTGCCGAGAGTGTCGAGGAGATCTTCCCCCTCATGCGGGGTTACCTGTAGCGGCTCCACCAGCCGGCGAGCTCCGCCTCAGCCGATGCGCCATCGCACCAGCACCGGTGGACGTCTCAGAAGAACGAGCGTTAGTTTACTTCCACAATCCAATAGCATCGTCACTAAACTGACGATCGGCTCCACTCGCTCTTGAGGAGACCACATGCCGACCAAGCCAACCATCGTCACCGACCCCCTGACTAACCGCGGCACCGCTTTCACTGAGGAGGAACGGCGTCGGCTCGGACTCATCGGCCGCTTCCCCTCCGCCGTCGAGACCCTTGACCAGCAGGCGACTCGGACCTACGCACAGCTGACCGCCCAGCCCACGAACCTGGACAAGTACGTCTTCCTGGACCAGCTCCACAACCGCAACGAGGTCCTCTACTACCGAGTGCTCGCCGACCATCTCGCCGAGCTGCTGCCGATCGTCTACGACCCCACAGTCGGCGAGGCCATCAAGAAGTGGAGCCGTGACTACCGGAGGTCGCGAGCCGTCTACCTGTCCGTGGACCGTATTGAGGACGTGCGCCCCTCCCTGGAAGGCCTGGGTCTGGGACCCGACGACGTCGACCTGCTCGTGGTCTCCGACGCCGAGGAGATTCTCGGGATCGGAGACTGGGGCGTCAACGGCACCGACATCTCCGTGGGCAAGCTCGCCGTCTACACGGCAGCCGCCGGCATCCACCCCGAGCGGGCGATCGCCGTCAACCTGGACTGCGGCACGGACAACGAGGCCCTCCTCAATGACCCCGCCTACCTGGGCAACCGTCACGCGCGTGTGCGCGGTCGGCGCTACGACGAGCTCATCGACGAGTACCTGTCCGTCGCGGCCGAGCTCTTCCCCCACGCACTGCTTCACTTCGAGGACTTCGGCCCGTCCAACGCTCGCCGCATCCTGCTGGCCAACCGCGAGAAGTACCGCATCTTCAACGACGACATGCAGGGCACTGGTGCGATCGTCATCGCCGCGGTGGTCTCCGGCATGAGGGTCACCGGCCAGAGCTTCGCCGATCAGCGGCTGCTCGTCTACGGCGCTGGTACCGCGGGCACCGGCATGGCCGACCAGATCCACGCCGGCATGGTCCGCGACGGGCTCAGCCCCGACGAGGCGCGCTCCCGCATCTGGCTCATCGACCGGGCGGGCCTCGTCACCGACGACATGGAGGGCCTGCCCGACTACCAGCAGGCCTACGCGCGACCGGCCTCCGAGGTGGCGGACTGGACCCGCGAGCACGGCAGGATCGGCCTGCTCGAGACGGTGCGTCGGGTCCACCCCACGATCCTCATCGGGACCTCCACGGACCACGGGGCCTTCACCCGTGAGGTCATCGAGGAGATGAGTAGCGGCGTCGAGCGCCCCATCGTTCTGCCACTGTCCAACCCCACCGAGCGGATCGAGGCCATGCCCGCCGACGTCATCGCCTGGTCCGGCGGCAAGGCGCTGGTCGCCACCGGCATTCCGGTGGAGCCCTTCGAGTACGAGGGGATCACGTTCACGATCGGCCAGGGCAACAACGCCCTGCTCTACCCGGGCCTGGGGCTGGGGGTCATTGTCTCCGGCGCGAGCCGGGTGACCGACGGCATGCTGCTCGCCGCCGCACAGGCCGTCGCGAACCAGGTCGATCCCACCAGCCCGGGGTCCTCCCTCCTGCCTCCGGTGGAGAACCTGCGCGCCTCCTCAGCGACGGTCGCCGTCGCGGTCGCCCGCCAGGCCGAGGCCGACGGCGTCGCCACCGCGAGTCACGACAACCTCATCCAGGCGGTTCAGGACGCCATGTGGCAGCCGGTTTATCCCGAGGTCGAGGTCTGAGCCGCCGGCTGACGGGAGCAGAAGGACGGCGCGCGGCCGGGCTCACCGCCCGGACCGCCGCTCTGCTCCTGGATTCAGGCCAGTCCACCCACGCCGCGGTAGCCACCGTTGAACGGCTCAACGAGCTGCTAGGCACCCGGTTGACGCTGCTGCCTACCTGGTCACAGGTCACGCTCGCCGACACCGATGGGGCCGTAGCCGCGGTCCAAGCCATCCGTCCTGTGGCGGTGCACATGGGACGCACGACTCTCATCCAGCACCGTCTGAGTACCGTCGACTCCCTGACCCTCGACGAGCTGGATGACCTGCTGGAGGAGGCGCGGACCCAGCCCCACAGCCCTACCTGGATGTTCGCCCTGGCGGCGGGCCTCGGCGCGAGCCTGCTCGCCCTCATCTTCGGGGCCCACCACCCGCCGTCAGTCATCCTCGTCTTCGTGGCGGCGGGAGCAGGCGGCCTCGCGCGGCGCGCGCTGGCGGAGCGGACGACGGCAGTCACCCAGACCTTTGCCGCCGCCCTCATCGCCGGCCTGGCCGGCGCACTCGCCGTCCACCTCGGCTGGACCGGCACGGCTCGGCTCGTGGCCGTGTGTCCGGGAATGGTGCTCGTGCCCGGCCCCCAGGTCCTCAACGGCGCCATCGAGATCGCCGAGCGCCGCCATGACATGGGCCTGGCGCGTTTAACTGACGCGGCGCTGACGATCCTGGCCATTAGCGCGGGCATCATCGGGGGCCTGTTCATCGGTGGCACCGGCCTGCCGCTGACAGCGACGACCGACGCGATCCCACTATGGCTCGACGTCCTGGCCGCCGCCGTCCTCGCTATGTGCTACCCGGTGTACTTCTCCATGCCGGTCAGGACCTTCGGCTGGGCGTTCCTGGCCGGCGGGCTCGCGCACGCGGCGCACTGGGGCGCGCTGACGTGGTGGCACTGGAACGCGCCCGCCTCCTCCCTGCTGGCCTGCCTGGTGGTGGGCGGCCTGCTCACGCCGGTGTGCCGCTCACGGCATATTCCTTTCGCGGGGGCGGGATTCGCCGCAGTCGTGGCTCTTGTGCCGGGCGTGTACCTGTTCCGAGCCGCCGCGGGGACACTGAGCCTGGTGGGGAAGTCGCACGCGGAGGCTGCGCTGGAGGCGACGGCGAGCGACCTGGCCACGGCCATCGTCATTGTGCTGGCGATGGCAGTCGGGTTGGTGGTGCCCCATCGGATATGGATCCGTCTCGCGCACTAGGGCGTTCCGCGCGTCGGGGGTAGCACGACCTCCTAGCCAGGGACATTCCGCGCGGCCGGGTGCACGCCGCTGCGGAGGGAGACATCCTGCGCGTCCGGGGACGGGATCCCGGTCCCCGACGGCGTCGAATGTCCCCGACCGCACAGAAATGTTCCCAACGGCGTCGAACGCCCCCCACCGATCCAACTATGCTGCAACTGACCTGCTATCAATTTTCAGGAGGGTGACCCGTGGCGATCTACATCCGCTCCCGCCCCACCACCGGGACCATGGTGCTCGGATGCCTGCTCACTCTGATCGCTGTCGGCATCGTGCTCCTTCTCCCGGCTGCCCTGTTCCTGTCCGGCTACGCACTGGCTTCCATGGAGGAAGCTGCGAGATACCCCAGCGAGAGCAGCAGCGTAGGTAATGGGGCGGCTCAGATAGTCACGGTCACGACCACCTATAGTTTCATGCTGACCGCCGTCACCTTTGGAGCAGTCTTCTGCTTCAAGGGCACGAACCGGTGGCTCACCAAGAACTCAACCGTGACCCATCGCGATATCGCGTCGGCACGGTTCCTCCACGTCGCTAAAGACCCCAACAGCCGCGCCGCGGGCATGCTATGGGCGATGCTCGCGGGCATGCTGCTGGTGGCCTCCCCGTTCATCGTGATAGCCGTCCCATACCCCCTGATCTTCAACGAATCCACCCAAGAACTGTTCGACAAGGCCGTCTGGGGCATGATCTTCCTTGTTGCCGGGCTGTTCGTGGTCCTGACATGCGCCGCCGTACGCCGGCGGGCAATCGCGGTGCGCATGACGCCACACGGCATGGCGGCCGCGAGCCTGGCCGCGTTCACCCTCCCCCTGCCTTCCAGCCGCGACGAGCTCGGAGTTCAGGAGGTTCCGACGCGCCGGGGGCGCGTCCAGGTACAGGCCGTTTACACCCCACCTGCCGCAGGTGCCGACCCGGCCAGGCCAGTTCTCCTCTCGCGACTCACCCTGACGGTGAAGCCCTCACGGCTCGACGACGCCCGATCCCGGGTCGACGCCC
>NZ_KV810974.1:0-48489 GCF_001812965.1 Actinomyces sp. HMSC075C01 | reverse complement strand
TCGACGCCCGGCTCGACGAGGTCTGGCGGGCCGCCCAACTGGTGCGCCCCCCACCCGAGCAGGAGGAGACGGCCGACGCACCACCCTCGGAGACCGAGCCGAAGCCGGCTCACCAGTCATCACCCGCACCACCGAGCCGACGAGCCCCTAACTGACCTGCCATCAGTGGTCAGGAGAGCGCCTATGGCGATCCACATCCGTTCACACCCCACCATCGAGACCAAGGTTCTTGGGTGCCTGCTCGCTCTTGCCGCCGCCGGCATCGCGACCCTCTACCCAACCGCTCTACTCCTGGCCGCTTTCGCCCTGGGTTCTCTGGATGAAGCCATCGCCAACAATGACGGGAATCTGGCGTTGCAGTCCCTATCCGTCCTGATCGGCATCACAATCGTCTTCGGCGCCGCACTGACCGGCTTTTCCTTCGGGGTGACCTCCTGCTTCAAAGGCATTGACCGGCGATTGCCTAAGAACGCGACGGTGATGCATCGCGATGTCGCATCAGCGCAGTTCCTTCATGTCCCGCAGAGTCTCATCAAGCGAGTCATCGGCATGGTGGAGGCGGTGCTCGCAGGCATGCTGCTGGCGGCCTCCCCAGTCATCGTGCTGGCCGCCCCACGCCCCCTGATCGGCAGCAGACTCGCCCAAGGGCTGGAGGATAAAACTGTCTTGGTCGTGATCGTCCTTGTCATCGTCCTGTTCGTGGCACTGAAACGCGCTGCCGTACGCCGGCGGGCAAGCGCAGTACGCCTGAGAACGTACGGCATGGCGGTTGCGGACCCGAAGTCCTTCAGCCTCCCCCTGCCTTTCGGGCGCAACAACTTCAGCATCCAGGAGGTTCCGGCACGATTGGGTCGCGTGAAAGTGCAGGCCATCTACGCTCCACCCACCGGAGGTGCCGAGCCGGGGCGACCGGTCGTCATCCCGCGGCTCAGTCTGACGGTGAGACCCTCACGGCTCGACGACGCCCGCTCCCGGGTCGAGGCCCGGCTCGACGAGGTCTGGCGGGCCGCACAGCTGATACGAGCCTCAATCGAGCAGGAGGAGGCGGCCCCCGCACCGACATCCGAGGCCGAGCCGAATCCGACTCACCAGTCATCACCCGCACCACCGCACCACGATGCAGCCCCTGAGCACGTCCAGTCCCAGGCAGAGAACCCTCTCCCTTGAGTGGTGCACCCATCGCTTGACCCCGCCGTCGGCGCCCGACGCAGCCGCTGACCACGACCAGCCCCAGACAGGCAATACCCCTCCCACGAGTGGTGGCTCCACCACTTGACCCAGCCCTGCACAGGGCGGCCGGGGACATTCCACGCGGCCGGGTGCACGCCGCCCCGGCGGGGGACACCCCAAGCGTCCGGGGACAGGATTCCAGTCCCCGACGGCGTCGAAGGCCCCCGACCGCACAGAATTGTCCCCGACGGCGTCGAAGGCCCCGTCCACAACGGAACCCCACGGCGGCAGTCACCGGCGCACAGCCCCACACATGCCCGCTTCCAGACACACACCCACCCGAGATGTTCGACAAGTCGCCAATGTGTGCAATCCACCCTCTTTAGATGTCACACAACCACCGCTAGGATGACATCATGGACGTGAGCATGTTCGTTGACGGCACCATGGGGGAGCTGGTCGACATCACCGGCTCCGACCCGGTGACCGGCAGCTGGCAGCACAAGGCCTTCATCCCTACCCCACTCGGCTCCAACGAGCCACCCCTCAACGGAGGCACCTACCGAATGGTGGCAGCAGCCGGCCGCGCACTGGCCGCCCTCGACGCCACGGCTCAGCAGCTGCCGAACCCCTACCTGCTGCGAACTCCCTCCCTGCGGCGCGAGGCTCAGTCGACGTCGGCCCTGGAGGGCACATACGCCCCCCTGCGCGAGGTGCTCACCGCCGACGACGACGCCCCCGCGACCGCCGAGATGACGGAGATCCTCAACTACGTCCGCATGGCCAACAGCGGTTTCCTGTGGGCGCAGGACGGGCGTCCCATCACCCTGTCGCTCGTCGAGGACCTTCAGGGCGAGCTCATGAGGGGCACTCCGCTTGAGTCAGCCTCAGGTCGCCTGCGCGACACCCAGGTCATGATCGGCCGCCGGCCCGGTGCGCACAGCACGGCCCCCATCCATGCATCCCGGTTCGTTCCCGCACCTCCTGGGGACCATCTTCGCGCCGGCGTTCGAGCCCTTGTCGACTGGCTGCATCAGGACCACACGGGAGACATCGACCCGATCATCGCCGCGGGCATGGCCCACTACCAGTTCGAGACCCTTCACCCCTTCCAGGACGGCAACGGTCGCCTGGGGCGGTTCCTCATCGTGCTCACTCTCCTGAGCTCGGGTGTTCTCAGCGAACCCACGCTGACGGTCTCGCCGTGGTTCGAGGAGCGTCGCGCCGAGTACTACGACGCGTTGCTGCGAGTCAGCACCCACGGCGACTGGGACACCTTCCTGGCCTTCTTCTCCCAGGGACTGGCCGCGGCGGCCACCAGCACGCGTCATCAGATGCTCGCTCTGGCCGCTGCACACCAGAGCCTCAAGGAGACGGTGCGCTCCTCCAGCCTGCGGTCCGCGCACGCCCTCGACCTCGTCGACTTCGCGGTCGCGAATCCGAGCTTCACGGTGCGCAAGGTCGAGGCGGCCCTCGGCATCTCGTATGGGCGAGCCAACAGCCTGGTTGCCCAGCTGACCGACATCGGGGTGCTCGACGTCGTCGAGACCGGCTCGCAGCCTCGCCGCTTCGCCGCCCCTGCCGTCCTGAAGGTCCTCCTCGCCTGAGCCCGCCCCACCTCTTGCGGCCGGGGACATCCCACGCGGCCGGGTGCACACCGCCGCGGGCGGGGACATCCTGCGCGTCCGGGGACAGGACTCCGGTCCCCGACGGCGCCGAACGCCCCCAACAATCCAACTATGCTGCAACTGACCTGCTATCAATTTTCAGGAGGGTGACCCATGGCGATCTACATCCGCACCCGCCCCACCACCAAGACCAAGGTACTCGGGTACCTGTGTGCACTGGCCACCATCGGGGCCATAAACCTCTACATCCTCGCCGCATTTCCGCTCGGCTCTGCCCTGACCTCCCTTGAAACGGCTATCGCCAACAATGACAGGGATCTGGAACTGCAGTCATTATTCGTCCTCATCGGCATCCCGACCGTCTTCGGCGCCGCACTGACCGGTTTCTACTTCGGGATGAACTCCTGCCTCAAAGGCACGGACCGGCGGCTGCCCCAGGACACGACAGCGATCCACCGCGATATCACGTCGGCACAGTTCCTCCATATCGCCCAGAGTCCAAGCAGACGCGCCACGGGCAGGCTGCAGTGGACACTCGCAAGCATACTGCTAGCGACCTCCCCAGTTGACGTACCACTCATCCCACTCCTCCTGATCCCCAACAATTCCACCCCGGAACTGGAGAAGAGCACCTTTTTGGGTGTGGCTGCCCTTGTCATGGTTCTAATCGTGGCATTGACATTGGCATGGGCTGGCACGCGCCGGCGAATGAGCTCGGTGTGTATGACGCCGCAGGGCATGGCGGTCGTCAAACCGTTTCCATCCGGCCTCCCCCTGCCTTCCAGCCGTGGCAACCTCAGTATCCAGGAGGTCCCGGCGCACTGGGGTCGCATGACAGTCCGAGCCGTCTACACCCCACCCGCCGGAAACACCGAGCAAAGGTGGCCAGTCATCATCCCGCGGCTCGGCCTGACGGTAAAGCCCTCGCGGCTCGACGACGCCCGATCCCGGGTCGACGCCCGGCTCGACGAGGTCTGGCGGGCCGCTCAGCTGATACGAGCCTCAATCGAGCAGGAGGAGACGGCCGACGCACCGCCCTCGGAGGCCGAGCCGAAGCTGGCATACCAGCCACCACATCAAGATACAGACCCCGGACACGACCAGCCCCAGGCAGAGACCCCTCTCCCATGAGTGACGCATCCACCGCTTGACCCCACCGACAGGATTGCTGTCCCCGACGACGTCGAACGCCCCCACCAATCCAACTATGCTGCAACTGACCTGCTATCAGTTTTCAGGAGGGCACCCCATGGCGATCTACCTCCGCACCTACCCCACCACGAAAACCAGGGTGCTCGGGTGCCTGGGCGCCCTGGCCGCCGCCGGCATCGCGCTTCTCTACCCGTTGATCCTGCTCATGACCGCCTTTGCCCTAGGCGCCCTGGACGAGGCCGTCGCCTACCCGGAGGACAACGAATCGATAGCCAATGCCGCGACTGCGGTAGGCGCGACACCACTCATTTTCAGCTTCGTGCTGACCTCCGTCATCTTTGGAGCAACCTCCTGCTTCACGGGCACGGACCGGTGGCTCCCCAAGGACGCGACAGTGACTTATCGCGATATCGCGTCGGCACGGTTCCTCCATGTCGCCCGGGACCCCAATAGCCGCGCCGTGGGCATGCTGTGGGCGATGCTCGCGGGCATGCTGGTGACGGCCTCCCCGTTCACCATGATGTCTATCCCGCACTCCCTGATCTACAGCGATTTCACTCAAGATCTGGCCGTGGGGGCCACCTGGATTCTCGGCCTGGCCCACATCGGCCTGTTCGTGGCACTGAAACGCGCTGCCGCACGCCGGCGGGCAAGCGCGGTACGCCTGAGAACGTACGGCATGGCGGTCGCGGACCCGAAGTCCTTCTCCCTCCCCCTGCCTTCCAGCCGTGGCGACCTCAGTATCCAAGAGGTCCCGGCGCACTTGGGTCGCGTGAAGGTCCAAGCCGTCTACGCCCCACCCGCCGGAGGTGCCGAGCCGGGCCGACCGGTCATCATCCTGCGGCTCGGCCTGACGGTGAGACCCTCACGGCTCGACGACGCCCGCTCCCGGGTCGAGACCCGGCTCGACGAGGTCTGGCGGGCTGCACAGCTGATACGAGCCTCAGTCGAGCAGGAGGAGACGGCCGACGCCCCGACATCGGAGGCTGAGACGAATCCGGCTCACCAGCCACCACATCAGGACGCGGACCCCGGTCACGACCCGTCCCAGACAGAGACCCTCCTCCCATGAGTGGTGCACCCATCGCTTGACCCCACCATCGCCGCCCACACTTCTGCCGGCACCGTCCAACCTCCCGCCTCTTGCGGACGGGGACATTTCACGCGGCCGGGTGCGCGCCGCTCCAGAGGGGGACACCCTGCGCGTCCGGGGACAAGATTCCGGTCCCCAACGGCGTCGAATGCCCCCGGCTGCACAGAAATGTCCCCGACGGCGTCGACCGTCCCCGATGTCGCCGATGGATTCTCCTTGATCCGCAAGCTTTCGGCACCCGACCTCACGTCCCAAGGAACCTCGGACCTCCTGCGTCGGCGCGGACAACCGCCCTGGTGTCGCCGCATTCCGCGATCCGGTGGACACAACCGCCGACGCGGAGGAGTTTCTTCACTACAATTCTCGACGGCGGCACACGGGAACCACGGACGCAGCTGCACATGCACCCCTGTCCCCAAGGCCCGCACCTGCGCACCTCCATAAGAAAACCGAGAGACACGACATGAGCGACAGCAATCCTCTTCAGTCACTTCGGGCTCCAGTCACGGCAGCCCTCAGTATTTTCATCGTATTCGCCATCACAAACGTACATGACGCCGACGCCGACCCCAATAGGACGAACCTTAAGTTCTATGTCTTCTCCATCATTTTCTGGGCGCTATGCATCACCGTCGCAGCATGGAAATCTCCACAAGCTCAAGCAACCTCAAGCGTAACGTTCACATTGACGGCCTTCTTCGCAACTCGGCTGCAATCAGAATTCGCCTTGACAGCCTTCGAAGCAAGACAGATGCAACGAGAATCCGGGGCCGCGCCGAACATCGAGTACAGCGATTTCGGTTCGATCGGACCAACCCTATGGATGCTTTCCGGAATTATGTGCGGAGCAACATTCGCTACCGCATGGACCTTGTCCCATCACGCCGATCGAACCCCAGACGAGATCGACAGCATCTTCCAGCCCGATAGAATCATCGGCGCCACACTGGCCTGCGTCTTCCCACTCATGGGGCTGATAGCTTCGAGCTCCCACCACTCAGGCACCCACACAATCAATGCGGGAACTGTGATACTGATGTTCCTCTCGGGGTTCTCCCTGACTGCGCTCGCAGTCATCTCACCCATAGCCCCAGCCGCCTTCCTGGCAATCACACTGGCATGGATTCACATCACACACGGCTCGGAGCAGAATCGAGATGTCAGCATTGAAGTGATCTCTTTCCCACTGATCGCAATAGCGGCAACCGCCAGCCTCTTCACCATGTACAGCTTCAAAAGTCCATGGTCACGCAAGTCGAGCTGACCCGCAGACCCTCACACTCACCACACCAAAAGGTCACCATCAATAGCGAGGTCTCCTTCAGGCAACACACCCACTCCTCACCTCTCAAGAAGAGCAGCATCGCCACATGAATGAGATCAAACCGTTCCAACCTCTCCAGGTACCGGCGGCAATCACCGTCAGCGCCTTCGCCGTCATTGCACTCACCGAGATGCGCGAGCTCGACCCCGACTCTGCTTCTTTTGACCTATCGACTGTCATTGTCTCCATTATTTTCTGGACGATCTCCGTGGGAGCGGCCTCATGGAACTCTCCGCAAGCACAGGGGGCCGCTAGCGGAGTATTCACTATCACCGCCCTCATTGGTGAGAGAATACCGGGGAGCAGTGAGTATGGGCATGACGAGCTGGCGGGAATCTCTCCGACCTTGTGGGTGATGTCCGGCGTCATGTGCGGCTCCGCCGTAGCGACGTGCGCCACCGTCAATCAGATGAGCAAGCTTCGCTCATCTCTCGGCATCAAGGACCTGAACTTTGACAAGATTTCAGTAGCGACACTTTCCTGCCTCCTGGCATCTGCTCCCCTTGCCAGCTCATCGTATCCACGTTTATGGGTTTCCTCTGGACAGCTCGGAGCAGCCGTCACTGCTTTCCTTTGCGGTTTCGCAATGACCGCGCTCGCCGGTATGGTGCCCTTCATCTCGTGGATCTATCTGGCTATCACTCTCGGCCGCTACTACACCTTCGATGACGCAGAGGCGGCGAGGACCTACCTGATCGAGGTTCTTCCTATCCCTCTTCTCGCCGTCTCCGCCACAGCCGGGCTGCTCACCATGTACCACTACAAGAAGCCACGACCGATCACGTCGAGCCAAACCACAGAATCTCACACCCCATCGCGCCAAGAGGACACCCATGAAGAATGAGATCTCTTTTCAGCAGCTACGCGCCACACATGAGACCGAGGATTCCGCCACCGGGGCCGACAACACCGGCGTCGACGGCCCCGGCCGCGCAGAAATGCCCCACCGGTGAGGGCAACATGGCTCTATCCCCTGCGCCGTCTACTATCGGAGCATGCCGTCTAAATTCAGCCCGGGCGCTCGGCTGCGGGCGTGGGAGCGGGCCGCGGAGTTGCCGCTGGCCGGCGCCGCCGTCGTCTTCCTGGGCACCTACGCCTGGGAGGTACTCACTAACGCGCAAGGCGCGGCCAAGGAGGCAGCCGAGTTCGTGATCGGTGCCGTGTGGGCACTGTTCGGCGTCGACTATCTTGTCCGCCTGGTACTGGCGCCGAGCCGGGGCCGCTGGTTCCTCCACCACCTGCCCGACCTGGCGATCATTGTTCTGCCGATCCTGCGGCCACTCAGGCTCCTGCGCCTGGTGACGCTCGTGAGCATCATGCAGCGCAGCGCCGGCACCGCGCTGCGCGGGCGCATCACCCTGTACACGGCCGGCAGCGCCACCCTGCTCATCTTCACCTCGGCACTGGCCGCGCTGGATGCGGAACGTCATGAGCCGGGCTCCTCGATCCAGTCCTTCGGCCAGGCCCTGTGGTGGGCGCTGACGACGATCACCACCGTCGGCTACGGCGACACCTTCCCGGCCTCCACACAGGGACGTTTCATCGCGGCGCTGCTCATGATCGGTGGGGTGGCACTCGCCGGCGTGGTCACAGCGACCCTGGCCTCGTGGATCGTCTCACTGGTCGAGGAGGAGAACGCCGAGCAGAAGGCCGCCACGCAGGCGCAGGTGGCAGCCCTGCAGCAGCAGGTCAGCGAGCTCAGTGAGCGCATCGACCGGCTCCTGGAGGAACGCGGCTTGGGACGCTGACGGTGGGCCTCCCCCGGTCCGACGTCGGCCCCACTGACCGCGCAGACACCGAGCCGGGCATCTCTCGCGGAGGACAACAGAATTTCTGCCCGGCTACGCGAAAGATGCCCGGCTCGGCGCGGAGGGCTACGCCGCACACAGATTCGCAAGCTCAGTCATTCATCGTCGGCACGCAGAAGCGGACCATAGTCGCGCCCGCCGTAGTAGACGCCGATGATCTCAATCATCTCATCGGTGATGGCGAAAGCGATGACAGCACGTCGGCGAAACCCGATGGTGCGCAGACCGGGGCGGATGTCGTCGCGAGCGCGACCAACCATTGGGAAGTCGGCCAACGCATCACACCGGTCCATCAGCGCGGTCACGTAGGCCTCGGCGCGATCAGGGAAGCCCGACTCGTGTGCGATCCAGTCGTAGAGATCGGTCAGATGACGCTGCGCCTGCGGAGAGTATCCCACACGCCGGGTCACAGATCGCCCTCACGCCTCGGAGGTCCGGCGGGAGTGATGGGCCGCGATGTGGGCACGCACCTGCGAGGCATTCAGGGCCAACGAGGGATCAGCCCTCAGCTCGTCATAAGCGGATGCGACATCGTTGCGCAGCCAGGCATCAACGGCCTCCTCGCGGGCGAACAACTCCCGGAGTCCGTCGCTGATGACCTCGCTGTGGTCGGTGTAAGCACCCGAGGCGACGCGCTGCTCCAACTCGTCCGCCAGATGAGTTGGCAGAGTGACACTCACTTGTCTGCTCACAGGACACCTCCTCTCCTCTGATGGACGGGACTCTACACCGGGCTCCTGGGAAGATCGGCGGCCGCACTGACCGCGCGAGCGCCGAGCCGGTCATTTCTCGCGTAGCTCTACAGAATTTCTGTTGGGGGCCGCGAAAAATGCCCGGCTCGGCGTGAGGAGAGGTCAGCCCCGGATCTCGGCGGCGACCAGCTCGGCGAGCTCGACGGCGTTGAGGGCCGCGCCCTTGCGCAGGTTGTCCCCGACGGCGAAGAACTGCAGGCCGTGGCCCGGCGCGAAGGCCTGGTCGGCGCGCAGACGCCCCACGAAGGTGCCGTCGCGGCCGGCGCCCTTGAGGGGACTGGGCACGTCCTGGTAGGTGACGCCGGGCGCCGCCTCCAGCAGTTCGCGGGCGCGCTCGACGCTGATGTCGCGGGCGAACTCGGCATTGATGCTGAGCCCGTGGCCGGAGAACACCGGGATACGCACGCAGGTCCCGGAGACCAGCAGGTCGGGGATCTCGAGGATCTTGCGCGACTCGTTGCGCAGCTTCTGCTCCTCGTCGGTCTCACCGGAGCCGTCACCGGCGTCGTTCCCGGCCCAGGCGACGGCGTTGAAGGCAATGGTGTCGACGTAGACCTCCGGCGCGGGGAACTCGACGGCCCGCCCGTCCAGGGCCAGGCCCTCCATGTCCTCGTTCACGACGGCGCGCACCTGCCCGGCCAGCTCGGCCACCCCGGCCCGCCCCGAGCCGGAGACGGCCTGGTAGGTGGAGACGATGAGGCGGATGAGCCCGGCCTCCTCGTGCAGCACCTTGAGGGCGGGCATGGCCGCCATGGTGGTGCAGTTGGGGTTGGCGATGATGCCCTTGGGGCGCTCGCGCAGCGCGTGCGGGTTGACCTCGCTGACCACGAGCGGCACCTCGGGGTCCTTGCGCCAGGCCGAGGAGTTGTCGACGACGACGGCCCCGGCCTCAGCGAAACGGGGGGCGTACTCGCGCGAGGCCGCACCCCCGGCGGAGAAGATGGCGACGTCGATGCCGCTGAAGTCCGCGGTGGCGACGTCCTCGACCTCGACCTGGGCACCACGGAAGTCCACGACGGTCCCGGCGCTGCGGGCCGAGGAGAAGAAGCGCACCGAGCGGGCGGGGAAGTCGCGCTCAGCCAGCATGGCGCGCATGACACGGCCGACCTGGCCGGTGGCCCCCACGACGGCGACGCAGACGCCGTCGGCCACTCCGGTGTAGGTGTTCACAGGACTGCTCATCGTCCGGTCCCTCCGTAGACGACCGCCTCGGCGGCCTGAGCGTCGAGGCCGAAAGCGGAGTGGACGGCGCGCACGGCCTCGTCGAGTACGGCGTCGTCGACCACCACCGAGATGCGGATCTCGGAGGTGGAGATCATGTGGATGTTGACCCCGGCCTCGCTCAGCGAGCCGAACAGGCGCGCCGAGACCCCCGGGTTGGAGCGCATCCCGGCCCCCACCAGGGACAGGATGCCGATGTCGGGGTTGAAGTGCAGGCTTCGGAAGCCCAGCTCCTCGCGGGCGGCCTCCAGGGCCTCGCGGGCGGCGGCGGAGTCGCCGTCGGGGCAGGTGAAGGAGATGTTGGTCAGGCCCGTCCCCTCGGCGGAGACGTCCTGGACGATCATGTCGATGTTGGCGTCGGTGCCGGCCACGATCGCGAAAATGTGGGCGGCGGCGCCGGGGACGTCGGGCACGCCCACGAGCGTGATCTTGTCCTGGCTGCGGTCGTGGGCGATTCCGGAGATGACGGGGGCTTCCACGTGGTCCTCCTTAGCGGACGGGCGGGGGCGGGCCTGGGCCCGCGCGGCGATGGCGTTGCGGTGCGCGGTGTCGACGACGGCGGCCGAGGGCCCCTCGTCGAGCCCGGCAGGGTCTGAGGGCGAGGCCGTAGCGGCCGTAGAGGCCGGGGCTACCGGGGCGGCTCCCTGGGCCTCGCCGGCGGCCTGCGGGGCTGCCGGACTCGGGGTACTGGGCGCGCTGTCGGTGTCGGCGGCGACGACGTCGTCGAGCTGGGCGGCCACCACCGAGGGCACGAAGGCGCCCTTGCGGCGGCCGTCGTAGATCCAGGTCCCGGTCTTGTCGGAGAAGGAGGAGCGCACGTGCAGGGGCACCCCGAAGCGGCGGGCGTACTCCACGGCGCGCAGGTGGAGGATCTTGGCGCCGTGGGCGGCCAGCTCCAGGGTCTCCTCGCTGGAGAGGGACTCGATGCGCTTGGCGGTGGGGACGATGCGGGGGTCGGCGGTGAACAGGCCGTCGACGTCGGTGTAAATCTCGCAGACGTCGGCGTTGAGGGCGGCGGCCAGGGCGACGGCGGTCGTGTCGGAGCCGCCGCGCCCCAGGGTGGTGGTGTCCTCGACCTCGTTGATGCCCTGGAAGCCGGCGACGATGGCGACCGAGCCGGTCTGGATGGAGCGGGCCACGCGCTCGGGCAGCACGCCGACGATGGAGGCCCTGCCGTACTTGGAGTCGGTGAGGACGCCGGCCTGGGCGCCGGTGTAGGCGCGCGCCGGGACGCCGAGCTCGGTGACCGCCATGGCGAGCAGGGCCACGGAGATGCGCTCACCGGCGGACAGCAGGATGTCCATCTCGCGGGCAGGGGCGTCGGTGGTCAGGGCGGCGGCCTGGTCGAGGAGCTCGTCGGTCGTGTCCCCCATCGCAGAGACGACGACAACGACCGTGTTGCCGGCCTGCCGGGTGGCGACGATGCGCCGGGCGACGCGCCGCATCGCGTCGACGTCGCTGACGGACGAGCCGCCGTACTTCTGGACGACCAGTGCCATATGGCGCTCCTCGGGTCCTGGAATCAGTGCGTGTCTAGCATCAGGTGCTCCGCGCCGGTGCGGGCGTCCTGGCAGGGGCTTCCGGGGACGGAGCCGTCGCCGTGCGGCGCCCACGACGACGTGGCTGGGGCAAGCATACGGTGCGCCGTGTTGCCGACACATCACGCGCTCCCCGGCCCACACTTCGCGGCCCCCAGCCCTCGCCCCTCACGCACACCTCGCGGCCCACACTTCGACCGAATCTTCAAAATCGACCCGGAGCCGCGTCGTTTCTGAAGTTTTGGTCGAAGTGTCGAAGCGAGACGAGCCCGAGAGCCACCCCGCTCACACCCACTCTTAAGTACTCTAAAAATGTTAGAGTGAACCCGTGGGTCACGACGACATCGATGCGCTACTCAACCTCCCCATCAACGAACGCGGTGAGCGACTGGCTCAGACGCAGGAGAACCAGTGGTTCGAACGCAAATCCATCCGTGTTGACCAGAAGAGCTTCGCCAAGGCCATCATCGGGATGGCGAACGCGGAAGGTGGAACCGTCGTCGTCGGCTTGAGCGAGAAGCGGGTCGAGGGGACCGACTCCACGCCCTCTCAAACCAACAGGCTTCGCCAGGTACCGATGACCATGGTGGCTCCACCACTGCGCGCCCACTTCCGGGAGGTCCCGGTGATGAACGACGACGGCACGCAAGACCATCTCCTCGTCGCCCAGGTACCTCCCAGCCGACACGCACACCGACGCAGTGACGGAACAGCCTTCCTGCGCATGGGTGACTCCACCGTGAAGCTTGACGGCCCGATGTGGGAAGAGCTCGTCTACGACCGGGAGGCCGAGACATATGAGGCCCAGCCCGCCGGTATCACGATGGCTGACCTGAGCGGAAAGGCAATCGATCGACTACGAGCGGAGATCGGCGCACACGGAGACGACAGCCACGTCTTACGCAGCCGCAGCCTCCTGACACAGGACGGCAAGCCCACCATCGCCGCACTCCTGCTCTTCGGCACTGCACCCGAGCAGCTTCTGCCGCAGGCACTGGTGCGCGTCCTACGCTACCGAGAGGACGAGACAGGCACCGGAGCGCGCCAAACCATGGAGGCCGACGGCGATCGGCGCCTCGAGGGCACCATCCCGGACGTCATCGCCAGAGCGGCTGAGCTCATCGATCAGTGGGCCCCCAAGCGCAGAGCCCTGAAGAACGAGGGGACCTTCGGCCCCACGGACATCATCCCCCGGGACGCCTGGCTGGAAGCCGTGGTGAACGCCGTCGTCCACCGCTCTTACTCGATGGCTGGAGACCATATCCGCGTGTCGATCTTCCCCCACCGCATCGAGGTTTCCAGTCCGGGCCGTTTTCCCGGAATGAGCGATCCGAGTCGCCCGCTCGAGATCGCGCGATACGCACGCAACCCGCGCATCGCGAGGGTGTGCGCGGACCTCGGGATCACGCAGGAGCTCGGCGAGGGCATTCGGCGCATGGTTGACGACATGCGCCGAGCCGGTCTCGCGGACCCTCACTATCGTCAGACCTCAACCAGCGTCATCGTGAGGCTGGATGCGACGTCGGCCATCTCGAGCGACATCATTGAGAAACTGCCTCACGGCTCGCTCGAGGTCGTCACGCTCCTGCGAAGCACCGGTCCATTAGGTACGGGAGAGATCGTGTCGGGCGTCAACGCATCCCGCCCTACGGTCCTGCGGTGGCTCAAGACGCTGCGCGACGAGGGACTGGTGGAGCGAAGAGGGCAGTCACCTCGAGACCCGCGAGCCACATGGTACGTACCCGGCACCTGACCCCCACCACTGCCACCTCACTGCCCGCAGCAGCAGCCACCAACCACCCACTCACACCTACTCTAAAATATTGAGAGTAGCGACGTGAACTTGCAGAGCGTTGGAATGACAAGGAACGACTCGCCTCGAACGGTGCTACTGCCAACCTACTCGAACGCTACTCGAAGTTCTCTTAACAGCCGCAGGCCCACACTTCGACAGAATCTTCAGAAACGACCCGGAGCCGCGTCGATTTTGAAGATTTGGTCGAAGTGTGGCGAGCCCGAATCCCGTCCGCCGCCTCGGTCAACGACATAGCCTGGTCGTATGAGCATTGAAGTCTCCCAGCTCACCCGCTTCTTCGGTCGGGCGCCGGCGGTGCGCCAGCTGGACATGTCGGTGCCCAGCGGCGCAGTCACCGGCCTGGTCGGCCCCAACGGCGCCGGTAAGACCACGCTGCTGCTCATGCTGGCGGCCCTCCTGGCCCCAGACTCCGGGACGATCCGGGTGGCGGGCCTGGACCCGGTCACCCAGTCGCGCGAGGTTCATCGCACCGTGGGCTGGATGCCCGACGCCTTCGGCACCTGGGACTCCCTGACCTGCACCGAAATCCTCCTGACCTTCGCCGCCGCCCAGGGCATGGACGCCGCCACCGCCCGCCCCCGAGCCCTTGAGATGCTCACCCTGGTCCACCTCGACGAGATGGCGCGCACGCCGGCCCGGGTCCTCTCCCGCGGCCAGAAGCAGCGCCTGGGCCTGGCCCGCGCCCTCATCCACGCCCCCAAGGTCCTGCTCCTGGACGAGCCGGCCGCCGGCATGGACCCGCGTTCGCGCGCCGACCTGCGCGTCCTGCTGCGCGACCTGGCCTCGGGCGGCACCACGATCCTGCTCTCCAGCCACATCCTGTCGGAGATGGAGGAGATGGTCGACGGCGTCGTCTTCATGTCCCACGGGACCGCCGTCGCCTCGCCGCCGGGGTGGGGCCCGACGCCCGGCCAGGCGGGCTCAGGCGCGCCAGCCCCGGTCCCGGTGGGGCGGACCTGGCGCATGCGGGCCCTGGACACCGGGCGCCTGGGCGAGTGGACGCACTCCACGCAGCTGTCCGCCACCGCGGAGGAGGACGGCGCTGTGCGCCTCCCGGTCGCCGACGACGCAGCAGCGGCCCGTCTGCTGCGCGAGGCCGTTGAGGCCGGGGTGGAGGTCGTCTCCTTCGCCCCACTGTCCGGGACCCTGGAGGAGACCTACCTGGCTCTGGAAGGAGAACGCCGATGACCTGGACCGGTGTACGCACCATCATGGTGCTCGAGCTGCGTCAGCGGGTGAGGGCCACGCGCTGGCGCATCATGCTGGGGATCTGGCTGGCAGTCCTCATCCTGCTGTGCGGTGGGCTGGTGATCGCCATCGAGACCACGAGCTCCTCAGGGGCGTCCAACGACTATCTTCTGACGCTCTACGACATCGTCGTCTGCTTCGTGCTGGGAATCGGGCTCATCGTCGCCCCCACGCTGTCGGCGACCTCCATCAATGGTGACCGGGCCGACGCGACCCTGGCACTGCTGCAGGCCACGGCGCTGCGCAGCCAGGAGATCGTCGTCGGCAAGCTGCTGGCGGCCTGGGCAGCGGCGATCGCCTTCCTGGCTGTGGCGGTACCCTTTCTCATCGGCTTGACGCTCGCAGGCGGTTCGCACTGGCAGGCCCTCCTGACCCACCTGGTCATCCTCGTCTTCACACTGGGGTCGGTGTGCGCCATCGGCCTGGGCTTCTCGGCGTTGGCAGCGCGACCCTCGGCCTCGGCGGTCCTGACCTACATCGTGGTGACCGCCCTCGTCGTCGGGACTCCACTGTTCATGCTCATCAGCGCGCCCCTGGCGGTCAGCAACCAGACAGTGGTGACCTACGAGGTGGATTACGACAACTCCACCGAGGGCAAGCGCGTGTGCAAGACCGACCCCGAGGTCTCGGTCGAGGAGGTCACCCACACCGATCGGATCTGGTGGATGCTGGCTCCCAACCCCTTCGTGACCCTGGCGGATGCCACCGCCCACGCGCCCCGTCAGCTCGGCCGCGGAGGCCACCGCAGTAGCTACTCCCTTCTGGAGGCCACTGGTTCGTGGACCGACGAGCTGCGCGACCCCAAGCCCGATCGGGTCGTCAGCAACTACTGTGAGAACTGGGAGGACTCCTCCGACGATCCTTCCAGCAGACGTGACGACGGGGCTCCTGTGGCCAAGCACCTGGCCTTCTGGCCCGCGAGCCTCGTGGTACTCATGGCCCTGGGAGCCGGCGGCGTGGTGACGGCCAGCAGACGTCTGCACGTGCCGGCCGGCAGGCTGCCACGCGGCGTGCGCCTGGCCTGACCTTCCCATCCCTCCCATCGAGCCGGGCATTTTTCGCGTAGCCCGACAGAATTTCTGTTGGGCTACGCGAAAAATGCCCGGCTCGGCGCAGAGAATCAGTCCTCCACGCGGCGTCGGCCCTCGAAGGCCCGCCCGAGGGTGACTTCGTCGGCGTACTCCAGGTCGGCGCCCACGGGCAGGCCGGAGGCGAGCCGGGAGACGGGCACGGCCATGGTGCGCAGCATGCGGGTGAGGTAGGCGGCCGTCGCCTCGCCGACGACGTCGGGGTCGGTGGCCAGGATGACCTCCTCGACCTCGCCGTCTCCCAGGCGTCCGAAGAGCTCGCGCACGCGCAGGTCGTCGGGGCCGACACCGTTGATGGGGTCGATGGCGCCGCCGAGCACGTGGTAGAGCCCCCGGTACTCGCGGGTGCGCTCGATGGCGACGACGTCCTTGGGCTCCTCGACGACGCAGATGACACGCTGGTCGCGGCGGGGGTCGCGGCAGATGGCGCACTGGGGGGCCTCGGCGATGTTGCCGCAGGTCTCGCAGAAGCGGACCTTGGCCTTGACGGCGCGCAGGGCCTCGATGAGGCGCTCGACGGCGGCCGAGTCGGCGGCCAGGATGTGGAAGGCCATGCGCTGGGCGGACTTGGGGCCGATGCCGGGCAGCTCGCCGAACTCGTCGATGAGGTCCTGGACGGCGCCTTCGTAGACGGCGGGCATGTCAGCGTCCTTCCTGGGTCACGATGACCTCTTCGATGACCTGGGCGCCGAGGATCCGTTTGACGACCTCGAGCCCGACGACGCCGGCGTCCTCGGCGTCGGGGTCGTCCTCACTGGGGGTGTCGTCGGCCAGGGAGTCGGTGTCGGCCTCCTGGGCGGCGGCGCGGGCCGCGGCCATGGCGGCGGCCAGGCGCGAGCCGGCGATGCCCGACGGCGCCCAGGTGGACTCGTCCTCGGGTGGGGCGCTGGGCTCCTCGGGAGGTGGACCCAGGCTGAAGGGGCTCGACGGCGTCCCCTCCCAGGTGACGGGGGCCAGGCCGGGTGATCCGGCGGCGGTCTCCGGGGCGCCGGGCACCCCGGGCGCGCTGCCGGCCCCGGGTGCCTGCGGGGACGGGGAGGAGGGCGTCTGCTGGAAGGACTGGGGGGCCGCCGGAGCGGACGCGGCCCCGCCGGGAATCTCCGGCAGGGCACGCAGACGGTGGACGGTGGCCAGGGGCGCCTCGTCGGGCGCCTGCGCGGCGGGGGCGGAGCGGGACTGCGCGGGTGAGGCTGAGGCCGCTGGCGCCGGTGTCGAGGCCGGGGTGGACTGGGGATCGGTGGGCGCGGGGGACGCAGGCACTCCCGAGCCTGTGCCTGAGGAGGGCGCGGCGCCGGGCGGCGGGGACGAGGGCGCGGAGGCGGGCACCGACTGGGTGGGCACGGTTCCGCCGCCGGGGACGGCGACCGGGCCCCAGCCGTCGTCGGGGTCGGCGGGGTTTACGGGAGCCGGAGATGTCGGCGACGCCATGGGGGCCGCGGGGGCGGTGGGCGACGGGGCCGCGGGGGCGGCCGGGGACGCTGGGGAGACTGCTTGGAACTCGGTGGGGGCGGCGGGATCGGCGCCGGCCGGAGCCGGCTGCAGCTCGGGGGCGGTCGCGGTCTCTTGCGCGGCGGGAGCCGGGGCGACGTGGTGCCCAGCGCGGTCGGTGGGCTGAGCGGGACCAGTGGGCTCGTCGGCACTGAGGGGCCCACCGGGGTACCCGGAGTCCTCGGCGTAGGGATCGGCGCCCCAGTCGTCCTCGGGCGGGGGCTCGGGGATCGGGGAGCCGTCGTCCCAGGTGGTGGAGACGGGCCGGTGCTCCTCGGGGCGGCCGGCCGGCTCGACGTCGGTGGGCTGCGCCGGTGCAGCAGCGGGCGTCCGGGGGTCGGGAGCGGATGCGGCGACTGGCGCACTGGTGGAGCCGCGCGGCACCGCACGTGCGACGCCGTGGTCAGCGCCGCCGGCACCACTGGCGGTGACCGGGGCGGCCGCTCCCTCGACCGCCCCCTGGCCACCGGCGTGCGTCCAGGCGCCGTTGACGTCCTCCGCCCCGCCACTGGCGGCCGAACCCACCGAGTCGAAGGCGCCAGCCTGTGGTCCCGGGCCGCTCTGGCCTGCGTCGGGGGCGCCGTCACCGTAGGAACCCTGCGGTCCGCCGTGACCGGCATCGCGGCTGACACCGTGACCGACGCCGGGGCCGGGAGCGTGCGCCGCCTCGGCTCCGGTGGAGGCAGCACTGCGGGCGCCCATGCCTTGCGGTCCACGTGGGCCTCCTGAGCCACCGGAGCCGCCCGGCCCGCCGGGTCCGTCATCGCCGGCGACGATGGCGTGCACCTCGAGGCGCAGGCCGAGGGCCTGGTGGAGGGCTGCGGAGAAGATGGGGCCGTGTCCGCCGTTCTCGAAGGCGCCCACGAGGCCGGGGGCGGTGAACAGGAGCGTGAAGACGCCTCCGGAGACGGTGCCCGGCCGGGAGTTGGGGCCCACCAGCGCCCAGGTGGCGCGCCGCGAGCGCTTGGCCGCCTCGAGGACCTCCTCCCAGCGGGTGCGGATCATCTCCGCGTCGGCAGCCTCGCCCCCGCCCGGGCCGCCAGCGCCTGCCTGGGCGACGGGTGCTGAGGGCGCGGCAGGGGCCGCTCCCCAATCGGCGCTTCCCTGGCCGGCGGGGACCGAGGTGGCCGCGGGCGCACTCGGGGCAGCCGGGGCGCTGGCCGGCTCGGCCGCGCGTGAGGGCTGTTCGGCCGGTCGCGGAGTCGGCGCCGCAGCGGCCGAGGGTGCGGAGGGGCCCGGTGAGGCGGAGGTCGCCGACGCCGCCCAGACGGCGGGCCCCGGGCCCGCGGCGGGCGCTGAGGGCGCGGCAGGGGCCGCTCTCCAACCGGCGTCGGAGCGGGGTGCCTGAGGGGCGGCGGGCGCCGCGCTCCCAACTCCTCCCGGTCCCCCGGCGTTCTCGGGACGCTGGCCCCCGCGCCGGCCGGCAGCGTCCGCGGAAGCCTGGCGGGCGATCTGGGCGGCCATCTCGCGTCCCGACCCGGCCGGCACTGCACCGGTGGCGTTGCCGACCGCTCCGGCGCCCGCGCCACCGGGGGCGGGCGAGGCCATCGGTCCGGCGCTCCCGGCCGCGCCGGCCGGGGCCCCCGCGGCCGCACCCCCGGCCGCAACGCCACCGCCTCTGGCGGCGCCGCCGGCGGGGATGAGTAGACGGGCTACGAGCAGCTCGAGCTGGAGGCGCGGGGAGGTGGCGCCGACCATGGCGGTCAGGGCCTGGGCGGTGGTGTCGGCGGCCCGCGAGAGGGCGGCGGCCCCCATGGTGCGGGCCTGCAGGTCCATGCGTTCGAGCTCGTCGACCGGCAAAGAGCCGAGCGCCGCACCGGCCTCGGAGCCGGCCAGGGCGATGACGAGCAGGTCGCGCAGCCGGGCCAGCAGGTCCTCCACGAAGCGGCGGGGGTCGTGCCCGGAGGAGACAACCCGGTCCACCACCCGGAAGACACCGGCACCGTCGCCCGCCGCGATGGCGTCAACGCACTGGTCGAGCATGGTGGTGTCGGTGTAGCCCAGCAGGGCGACGGCCCGCTGGTAGTCGACGCCGCCGTCGTGCGCCCCACCGATGAGCTGGTCCATGACCGAGAGGGTGTCGCGCACGGAGCCGCCACCGGCACGCACCACGAGGGGGAAGACGCCGGGGCCGATCTCGACGCCCTCGGCCTGGCACAGGTGGCCCAGGTAGCCCTCGAGGACGTCAGGCGGGACGAGGCGGAAGGGGTAGTGGTGGGTGCGCGAGCGGATGGTGCCGATGACCTTCTCCGGCTCGGTGGTGGCGAAGATGAACTTCACGTGCGCCGGCGGCTCCTCGACGAGCTTGAGCAGCGCGTTGAAGCCCTGCGCGGTGACCATGTGGGCCTCGTCGAGGATGAAGATCTTGTAGCGGTCGCGGGCCGGAGCGAAGGCGGCACGCTCGCGCAGGTCGCGGGCGTCGTCGACGCCGTTGTGGCTGGCGGCGTCGATCTCGACGACGTCGAGGCTGCCGGGGCCGCCGGTGGCCAGGTCCCGGCAGGAGGGGCAGGTGCCGCAGGGGGTGTCGGTGGGGGCCTGGGCGCAGTTGAGGCAGCGGGCCAAGATGCGCGCCGACGTCGTCTTGCCGCAGCCGCGCGGGCCGGAGAAGAGGTAGGCGTGGGTGACGCGGTCGGCCCGCAGCGCCGCCATGAGCGGAGCGGTGACGTGGTCCTGCCCGATGACCTCCTGGAAGGTGTCGGGGCGGTAGCGGCGGTACAGAGCGGTGGTCACGGCCCGAGCCTAATCGGCCGGGCCGACCCCGTGCGAGGCTCCGGGCGGGTCGGGTTCCGTCTGGGCGTCCCGCTTCGGCTGAGACTCCGAGAGACGGCCTTCGACATCAGAACGGCACCTCGATCATCGGTTAGCGAGGATGAGGTCCGAGGAACCTGTCACCGTTCAGGTGGATCATGTGCGTGGGATCCGAGGCCAACCACACCTCGGTCTCCCAGGCCAAATCACCGAGAAACCTCCTCATGATCGATCGGTTGGGGAAACAGGAGACATAGACGACGCCAGCCGACGAACCAGCGAACATACGAGACAACTCGCTGTAGCGAATGTGGTCCACAGGACCGTGCGTTGAGGCAGCTTCCATAAGAAACAGCCAGTTCTTGCTGGCCTGGTAGACCACCAGGTCCGGCATTTTTCCATGCTCATCGACCACAACACCCAGCTCAGCAAGGCGATCACGCTCGAAGGTCGCCAGCTTCTCGTCAGCATCACCCACATAGAGAATCTCACCACCAGGGACAAAGTAGGCACAGAAATCTTCCACCATCGCTTTGATGAGGATGTTCTGCCCCCCACCCTTCAACGTGAACACCCCGCCATCCGGCGTGGTAACCGGAATGCGCGTGAGATCACGGGCAGCCCTGTACTTCGCTTCAAGGCTCCCAACCTCAGCCAGATACTCCTCAACAGCCGGGACGAAGTCAGGCGTCCCATAGAGCCTGATCGTCAACAAGGCCTCCGGATTGAGACGGTAATTGTTTTTCGAAGAGTTGGTTGGTCGACCCGGGTTATCGTCGTTGTAGAGACAGAATCCCGCATCAACAAACTGATGGAGGACGAAGCGGCGGATGGTCTCACGCGAGTTCTCGGCGATGGGATGGCTCAGCGGGCCACGCATCCAGTCCAAGATGGCCCGCACGCCCATACGTTCATTGGTGGAGTCGGCCCACGTATTGTTCTCATCAAGCCCAGCGAGAGCCAAAAGCGTGCGCGCCGAGGCCTCATTCGTTCGCCTACTATCGAATCCGAACGCCCGAAGGATATCCTGGGCTTCCTGGACGGTACTCACGCCGCCTCCATGCGCTCAGCTGCCATCACCTGACGAACAGCATCGTCGGGCCCCAACTCACTCCGCCCCAGAAGAAGTAGCCGTTCAATACTAGGGAACTTCATCTTCCTCAGGTCGCCGGCGTTAACTTGAGTATGACCAGAGAACACACGAAAGAAGTCATCTACCTGCTTAGAGTTCAGCCAGACAGCCAGGCCAAGCGCCAACTCACGATCCACCCCTCGCCCAGAACAGTGAATATAGTTTAGCTTGTTATCAAAAGCAGGCTGACGCACATCATCCGACCAGACTGCGGCCACGATTCGACGCCTCTCCTCCTTGGCGGAGAACCTCTTCACCAGAACATAAGTACCCGCTGGCACCAGCACTTTCGACCTCAACGGCCCCTCAGCATGAAACCACTGAGGTTTCTTGATCGAGGGACGCGGATGAAGAACCACGTTGTCAACAATGTTGGCCGAGTAGACCATTGGCACAACATCATTGCCGCAACTGTTCCTGAGGTGTTCCCGCAAACGAAAGTCCACCACACGTCCAGTTGAGACAGTGAGTCCCAGATCAGTCAAACTGTAGTGAGCACACCGCATCCATTCAACAGCCTCAGCATCCTCACGCGAGGCAGGAACGAAGACAAAATCATCAGTGACGACCTGAGAAGCCGGGACGTCTCGAACCGTCGGCATATCGCGGTGATCCACGGACGAGGACAGGCGGACGACTGGGGGCTGCACCCCACGTGTCACAGACACGATAATCGTCTCCTGGAGTACTCCAAGGTCCCCGAACACCTCAGAACGAGACTGGAAGGTATGGATACCGTCGATTCCGAAAGAATCCAGCAGAGTTCGACGGAACTGCCTGAAATAGGTGCCGTTCATCCAAGAACGCGGAGTGATAGAAACCTGTTGTCCATCAGCATCCAGCAAAATGGTTCCAAGTGCCATGAATCCCGCATAAATGTTGGGAACCCCAATCCCGACAGTACGCAAATTCCTGTCCAAGGCCGACCCCGAACGGATCTTTCGGTAGGGCGGATTCTGAATCACGAGATCGAAGCGCTCATCAGTGCGCAGCGCCCAGTCAACAAAGTCACCCTTCACTAGAGCAGTAACAACCCTCGCCTCCATCTCACAGTCCGCAAGAGTGTCAGCCAGGACGGGCCACAGGGTCCGATCCGCCTCAACTGCAGTCAGCACCACCTGAAGATCCGGCCGCTCCCGTCTCAGGCGATCAACCACCGCAGCAGTCAGCACCCCCGATCCCGCCCCTGGATCCAGCACTCGGAACATACCGGACTCAGGCAGACGCACCAGATCCGCCATGATCCGAGCGACAGCGACAGGCGTGAAGAACTGCCCCAACTCAGCTTGGCTGGCTGCGTCCAGACCTGCCAGAGACATCTCACGTCGAGCGGCTGCACGTTCCAGAAGGTTCATGGTGATCAGGTTACCGGCCACCAACGACAGCAATCTGCTGAGCCAGTTCTCGAAGGTAGCCGGATACCGCCGTGAGGTCACAAGCATCTGGCACGATGGGGGAGCCGGCGCGTCGCCGGCTGGAGGAACGGGAGGAACCATGTCCGTCACTAAGGCTCTTGTCTCCCGCAACGCCGCCTACTCCGCCGAGGTTCTCGCCCGGGGCGGCCTGGCGGCCAAGGGGACGCAGAAGGTCGCGGTCGTGGCCTGCATGGACTCGCGCGTGGACGTCTTCGCGGCGCTGGGGCTCGCCCCGGGAGAGGCGCACGTCATCCGCAACGCCGGCGGCCTGGTCACCGAGGACACGATCCGCTCCCTGACGATCAGCCAGCACCTGTTGGGCACCGAGGAGATCCTCCTCATCCACCACACCGGCTGCGGCATGCTCTCCTTCACCGACGAGGAGCTGTGCTCCACCCTGGAGGTTCAGGCCGGCGCGCGGCCGACTTGGGCGCCGGGGGCCTTCACCGACCTGGCCGACAGCGTGCGCCAGTCGATCGCCCATATCAAGGCCTCGCCCTTCATCCCCCACACCGACGCCGTGCGCGGCTTCGTCCTGGACCTGGCCACCGGTCGCCTGGCGGAGGTTGACGCCGCCCAGGCCTGATCCTCCGGGGCCTCGGGGGTCTCAGGAGCCTCGGAGGCACTGAGCGAGGTTGGGGCTGTCCGGGCACGCAAGGACCCCTCGCGCACCCGCCAGAGCCTGCTTACCCTTGCTACCTTCCGGTCCTGGGGGATTCACTGGATGACGCCGCACGAGGGGCCGAGCGAGAGACTACCCGATCCGGCCCCGGGTTGCGAACCGTCCGCATGCGGCTCCGCCACAACCCGCCCCTCCCCTGAGCTCGAGGACGCACAGTAAGGGACAGTAGGGGCCGAGGACGGTCCTGGGAGGTGCACCCTGAAGACCTACGGTGCGTCCTGGCGGGGTCGACGCCGCGAAACCGGCCTCGCGTGACAGATCCCACCACCCCGGGCTGGCCCCGGGGATGGGCGGTCCGATATATTCCTTTCTCGTTGCACGCGGTTGTCGCCGCGTGGAGCGCCTGGAGGATTCGCCTAGTGGCCTATGGCGCACGCTTGGAAAGCGTGTTGGGTGCAAGCCCTCGGGGGTTCGAATCCCCCATCCTCCGCCACCACCCCGGAATCCGCGTGATTTCGGGGTCTTTCCGTCCTCCGCTCCGCCGCCCGCAGCGGGCATCCGATCAGGTTCCCTCCCCATCGACGCCGCCACCCGCTCCTGCCACGATGGCCCCATGCGCACAAGAGCCTCATCCCTCATCGCCCTGCCAACCGCGCTCCTTCTCGCCGTGAGCCTCAGTGCCTGCGACGAGGACGCGGTGGGCACCCCCTCCACTGGTCCCTCCTCCTCGGCCAAGGCCACCCCCACAGGCTCCCCCCAGGACAAGGACGCCCGGGACTCCGACGGCGATTCCTCGGCCACGCCTCGGGCCGATGCCTCCCCCGGCTCGAGCGCCAAAGCGGAGGGCGGCGCCAAGACCGTGGACATCCATGACCTCAAGACCGGCAACTGCATCTCCGAGATGGTCAACGGGACCGAGCAGGGCGGAACGGAGGCCACGGGCGCGAAGCTCGTCGACTGCTCCACTCCCCACCAGTACGAGGTGACCGGAACGGGGCAGTCCACAGCCTCCACCTACGCCGAGGCGAACACCTCCGATGAGGTCACCGCCGTCTGCGGACCGTTGCTGGACAGCTACGTCGGCTCCCCCTCCAAGGCCAAGAAGTACCAGGCGGTGGCCCTGACCCCCTCGCAGTCCTCCTGGGACCAGGGGGACCACTCGTTGGTCTGCTTCGCCCAGAACCGGGATAACACACCATTGAATAATTCCATCAAGAACTCCTAGTCTGTCCCCATCGAGCAGGACGGCCGCGCACGGCGCACCACTGATGGAGAAGACCCACTTCTCCCTTCCGGCGCCTCGCGAACACCGTCCCGCCTCCCACTCCGGCCGGGTGGCGACTCTCCGTTTCTCCGTCTCATGTCGCCACCCGGTCCTTATCCCGGATTTTTTCAGCCACCTCTCCGGTCATGACCAGGAGCTGGCAGAAAACCGGCACAATCCGGCCATTCCGACTGTTACGGTTCGAGCCATGCGCACCCGGACCACGCTCCTCGCCCTTCCTGTCGCCGCCGCTGTCACCATGGGGCTGACCTCCTGCAGCCTGTTCTCCTCGCAGACCACCACCGCCACCAAGGACCTCGAGGTCGGGCAGTGCTACAACCCCGTGAGCAAGGACTCCGGCGGGGAGAACGCGGTCGGCGAGGTCACCGTGGTCGACTGCTCCAAGGCGCACACCTACGAGGTCATCGCCCAGACCACCTTCGGCGACGACGTCAAGCAGCTCCCTAACAAGGATGCGGTCAAGTCCTTGGGCCAGGGCTTCTGCCTGGGCGAGGACTTCACCAAGTACGTCGGGATCGAGTCCAGCAAGACCAGCTACCAGGTCGAGTACCTCACGCCCGGCGAGGGCACCTGGGCCCAGGGCGACCGCAAGATCAGCTGCGTCGTCGCCCAGGGGGATAAGTCGCAGGTCAAGGGCTCGGCCAAGAACTCCAAGAAGTAGTCCTTCGCCGAGACCAGCGCTTCTCAGCGACTGCGGACCCGGCTCCGTGGGCGATGCCGCTCCGCCCCGGCGACATCCGGGGATGACGGCGTCCCATCGGGCACCGGCCCGAGTCCCGCCAGCAGCTCCTCACCCACCATGCTGCCGAGCACGTCGTCCGGTTGCCGGTCTGCCCGCTCAGGCGCCCCCGGCTCGGTGCCGTCCTGCGCCATGAGCGCGGTGGAGATCATGAGCTTGATGCGGTTGAGCTGATTGACCTCGCTGGCGCCGGGATCGTAGTCGATGGCGACGATGTTGGCCTGGGGGTAGCGGCGTCGGACCTCGCGGAACATGCCCTTGCCCACCACGTGGTTGGGCAGGCAGGCGAAGGGCTGGCAACACACGATGTTCGGGGCGCCGTGCTCGATGAGCTCGACCATCTCGGCCGCGAGCAGCCATCCCTCGCCCGCCTGGTTGCCCAGGCTGAGGATCTTCGAGGCCTTCTGCGCCATGGCGGCGATGGAGGACTCGACATCGAAGGTGCCGCCGCAGGCCGCGAGCGCGGCCCGGGCAGGGGCCTGCATCTGCTCCATGAACCAGATGGCGGCCTTCTTCTTGGCCACGGTGTCCCTGCCGACGCCGTAGGCGTCCGCCTCCCACTGGGCGGTGGCCGGGCCGTTGAGGAAGAAGGCGAGCAGGCCGGGGACGACGGCCTCGCAGCCCTCGGCCTCGATGACGTCGATGACGTGGTTGTTGGCGTCGGGCTGGAACTTCACCAGGATCTCGCCGACGACGCCGACGCGCGGCTTACGGGGGATGTCACGCCGGGGCAGGTCGTTGAACTCACGGACCATCTCACGCAGAAGGCGGCGGTAGCCGATGCGTCCGCCCCAGGTGGCCGATCGGCCCTTGTGCTCAAAGTACTCGGCGATGATGCGGTTCCAGCGCTCAACGAGCTCCTGGGTGGCGCCTTCGACCACCTCGTAGGGGCGCACGCGCAGCAGGCAGGTGTTGAGGGTGTCGCCGATGATGATGCCCTGGAGCATCTTGAGGCCCATCGTAGCGGTCAGCTCGAATCCGGGGTTGTCCTCCAGCCCCTGCAGCGAGATGGCCAGGACCGGCACCTGCGGGTAGCCGGCCTCGCGCAGGCCCTTACGCAGCATGGCCGCGTAGTTGGTGGCGCGGCACATGCCGCCGGTCTGGGAGATGGCCACCACGCAGGAGTCGGGGTCGTGGCTGCCGTCGGTGAAGGCGCCGATGAGCTGGCCGATGACCATGATGGCCGGGAAGCAGGCGTCGTTGTTGACGTAGCGCAGTCCCACCTCCAGGTCCGCTCTGCTGGCCGACTCCAACAGCTCGACCTTGTAGCCCAGGCGCCGCATGAGCGGCTCCAGCGGCCGGAAGTGGACCGGGCTCATCTGGGGCATGAGGATGGTGTGGGTGGCGCGCATGGCCTCGGTGAAGACCGGGGTGGTGGCCCCCGGCAGCTCCCGACCTCCGACGGCGCCGCCCGCCTCACGAGACCCGACGGTCCTTTCGGCACCCTTGCCCGCCGGCCGGTCGGCGGCCTTCCCGGCGGTCTTCGCAGCAGACCGATCAGTGGACATGGTCGTGTCGATCTCGACGACGTCATCGACGGTCTCGTCGGAGATCTCCTCGAGGTGAGCCGCCCTATCTGCGGCCCTCTCCGCGGCTCGGGCCTCGGAGGCGGCGGCCAGGGAGCGCAGGCGGATGGTGGCGGCGCCGAGGTTGGAGACCTCGTCGATCTTGAGGCTCGTGTAGACCCCTCCGGCGGACTCCAGGATCTCCTGGACCTGGTCGGTAGTCAGGGCGTCGACGCCGCAGCCAAACGAGTTGAGCTGGACGAGCTCGAGGTCGTCGCGGGTGGTGACGAGCTCGGCGGCCTGGTAGAGGCGCGAGTGGTAGGCCCACTGGTCGCGCACCCGCAGGCGCCCGGTGACGCCCTCGATGGCCACGGGCTTGGGAGTGGGCAGGCCGACGTCAGTGACGTCGGACCAGTCGGCGGGTGCCTGCGGGTCGGGGCGGAGCTCGTCCACCCGACGGCGCAGCGCGGCCACGGCCCGGCTGAGCGCCCCGGTGGCGACGGCGTGCTCGGCGCCGTCGCCGGGGTCGGGGGTCTGGTCCGTGCCGGGTGACGAGCCGGCCTGGCGGGCGATGGCGGCCCAGTCGGTCTTCTTGGGCTTCTTGGGTCTGGCCGGCCTGGCGGGGCGCCCTTCCGGCTCAGCCTTCCCGGCATCCTCTGTCTCCTCGGAGGCGCCCGGTTCCGGCACCTCGGAGGCTGCGGCGTCGGGCTCGGGCAGGAGGGAGTCCTCGGACAGGACGGCCAGGCCCAGGGTGTTGATGACGTCGGGGACGCCGTGGTTGATCTCGGGGTCGATGTGGTAGGGCCGTCCGGCCAGGACGATTCCCTTGCGATCGTTGTCCTCCATCCACCTCAGGGCGCGGCGGCCCTCAGCGCGTACGTCGGCCTTGAAGGCGGCGTCCTCGGCGAAGCCGGCGGCCACGGCCCGGCGGGCCTCGGGCAGGGTGACGCCCCAGTCGGCAAAGACCTCGACGAGCCGCTCGGCGAGCGTCGCAGGGTCGGCCAGGTTGAGGAAGGGGGAGAGCATCCGCACGCCCGAGCCCCCGGAACCCGTGCCCCCCTCGGCACCGTCGGGTCCTTCCTGCTGCCCGTCGCGCACGGCCTCGACGTTGTTGCGGATGACCTCGGGGTAGGTGGCCACGATCGGGCAGTTGAAGTGGTCGGCGGCGCCCTGGACCAGCTCGCGCTCGTAGAAGACGCAGGGGAACCAGATCGTCGTGATGCCCTTGGCGATGAGGGCCTCGATGTGCCCGTGGGCGAGCTTGGCCGGGTAGCAGACGTTCTCCGAGGGGATCGTGTCCATGCCGGACTCGAAGAGCTCGTGGTTGGAGCGCCCCGAGATCATGACGCGAAAGCCCAGTGAGGTGAGCACCGTGAACCACAGGGGGTAGTTCTCGTACATGCCCAGCACCCTGGGGATACCGATGTCCCCGCGCGTGGCCGCGCCCTCGAGCAGGCGCCGGTAGGAGAAGGCCCGCTTGTACTTGTAGTCGTAGAGGTTGGGCAGGTCGGACTTGGTGGCGCGCCGCTCCTGGGTGGCGCCCCGCTCGCAGCGGTTGCCGGAGATGTGGCGCTGTCCGTCGTTGAAGGTGGTGATGGTCAGCTGGCAGTGGTTCTGGCACAGCTTGCAGGTGGCGGTCTCGGTGGTCAGGCTGAAGCGGGAGAGCTCGCCCAGGCTCATGAGACCGGAGGGCACGCCGTCGTAGGTGGCCCGGGCACTCAGGGCCGCGCCGAAGCAGCCCATGAGACCGGCGACGTCGGGACGCACCACCTCCCGTCCGGTGAGCAGCTCGAAGGCCCGCAGCACCGCGTCATTGAGGAAGGTACCGCCCTGGACCGAGACCCGCTCGCCGAGCTGGTCGGCGTCCTTGAGCTTGATGACCTTGTACAGGGCGTTGCGCACCACCGAGTAGGACAGGCCCGCACTGATCTCCCCCACCGTGGCCGACTCGCGCTGGGCCTGCTTGACCGAGGAGTTCATGAACACGGTGCAGCGGCTGCCCAGATCCACCGGCCGCTCGGCGTGCAGGGCGGCCTCGGCGAACTCACCGATCTCCAGACCCATGGACCGGGCGAAGGTCTGCAGGAAGGAGCCGCAGCCGGCCGAGCAGGCCTCGTTGACGCTGATGGAGTCGATGGCGTCACCCTTGATGCGCAGGTACTTCATGTCCTGGCCGCCGATGTCGATGACCGAGGTGACCCCGGGATTGAGGTAGGCCGCCGCCCGGTAGTGCGCCATCGTCTCGACGACGCCCTCATCGATGCGCAGCGCCGCCTTGACCAGGGACTCCCCGTAGCCGGTGACGCAGGAGCGCACGATCCGCACACCATCGGGCATCTCGCGGTGGATGCGACGCAGGATCTCCACGGCGGCAGTCACCGGATCGCCCTCGTTTCCGGCGTAGTGCTCCCACACGATCCGCCCGCGCCCGTCCAGGACCACGGCCTTGATCGTCGTCGAGCCGGCATCGATCCCCAGGAAGCAGTCACCGTCCCGGAGCTCCCCGCCCGACGCCGACGCCGCATGAGGCCCCTCGTCGTCGATACCGTCGAGCTCATCGTCCGGGCCGTCCGGCTCAGGGCCGCTCTCCTCGGCGGGTTCCTCGAGGACCGGCCAGTGGGCCCGCTCAATGTGCGCGCGGGCGTGACGCTCGCGGAAGGCCTCCAGCTCGGCGGTGTCCTTGAACAGCGGGCGCATCCGTGAGGTCCCCAGGGACAGGGCCTTGCGGGTGGCCAGACGGGTGGACAGCTCCGAGATCGACGTCGGCTCACCCGAGGAGAGCAGAGCGGCGCCGATGGCGACGTAGAGCTGGGCGTTGTCGGGGCAGGTGAAGGAGTCGACCTGGTCCGCCAGAGTCCGCTCGAAGGCGGCGCGCAGCTGGGGCAGGAAGTGCAGCGGCCCGCCCAGGAACATGACGTGACCGCGGATGGGGCGCCCGCAGGCCAGGCCCGCGATGGTTTGGGTGACGACGGCCTGGAGGACGGAGGCGGCTAGGTCCTCCCCGGCGGCACCCTGGTTGATGAGCGGCTGGAGGTCGGACTTGGCGAAGACGCCGCAGCGCGAGGCGATGGGGTAGAGCGTCGTGTAGCGCGAGGCCATATCGTCCAGGCCGGCGGCGTCGGTGTGGAGGAGCTGGGCCATCTGATCGATGAAGGCTCCGGTGCCGCCCGCGCAGGTGCCGTTCATGCGCTGCTCAGGGGTGGGGTGGAGGTAGGTGATCTTGGCGTCCTCACCACCGAGCTCGATGACGACGTCGGCCTGCGGATCGCACACGCGCACCGTCTCGGTCTCGGCAATGACCTCCTGGACGAAGGGCAGGCCCATGAGGGTGGCCAGGGACAGCCCGGCACTACCGGTGACCGCCCCGCGCACGACGGCACCCGGATAGGCCCGGGCGACCTCCCCCAGCAGCCGGGTCAGCTCGCCGCGCACATCCGCGTTGTGGCGCCGGTACTCAGCAAACACGGGGGACACGGGAGACACCGACGCCGGGTCAGGCCTAGCACCGGCAAGGGCCTCAGACGAGTGCTCGGGAAGGAGAACGAGCTTGATGGTGGTCGAGCCGATGTCCAACCCCATCCGCAGGACTGGCGGCGTGCTGTCGGCCCCGGACGCCACCGGCTGCGCAGCCGACCTCGCGGCTGCGACGGATTCGGGCCTCCGTACTCTGGAGACCGGATCGGGAACGGACATGCTTCACCTCGGCGAGTGCCTGTGCCGGCCCTCTGCGAGCCGACGACGATGTGGGCTGAGCCCTCACCGTATCGAGGAGACACGCGGACCTCAACAGCGTTGAAATACCCACCCTCCCCCGCCGTCACCCACCGAGCCTCTTGGCGTCATAACGCCAAGAGAGCACTACGAGCACCCAGGACTCACACCGAAGTTCTGAACACTGTTGAATATCGCACCGATAGACTTTTCTAAAAATACGACGCTCGTCACACATCCTCAAGGCCGTCGACCCCGACCAAGTGCTGCATTTCCCGGAGCTTCTCCATTTTCTGTCGGACTGACAGCCAGAGGAGACGGGCGCGCTCGTAGTCTCCAGGAGTGACCAGCGATGCCCCCAACGCTCCGCCGTCGACGGCGTTACCCGAGGAGGAGACACCCGAGCCCACCCTCCTCAGCCGCGCACACCGTCGTGGGCCTCGACGTCGGCCGGACTCTGCCAGCACCCAGCCGCCCCCCACACGCGAGGCCATCCTGACCGCTGCCCGCGAGTCGTTCCTCGCCCAGGGCTACGAGGGCACGACCATCCGGGCAGTGGCTCGCACAGCCGGAGTCGACCCGGCACTCGTGTCGTACTACTTCGGCTCCAAGGGGGACCTGTTCGGGGCGGCCGTCAACCTGCGGGTGCGGGCGAGCGAGGAGATCGCCGCCGCAGTCAGCGGAGACCTACGCTCAGCCGGCCCCCGGCTGGTGCGGCTGTCGCTGACCGCCTGGGACGACGCCGCTGACGGCGTCACCTTCCGCACCCTGCTGCGGTGGATGGCCACGGATATCAGCGCCCCTGAGGCGATCCAGAACTACGCCACTGAGCAGATCGCAACCCCGATGGCCGAGGCTCTTCAGCAGTCGGGTCTGTCGGGAACCTCGGCGCGAGAACGGGCCACCCTGGCCGGCTCCCAGCTGGTGGGGCTGGCCATGATCCGTTACGTGCTACGCCTGGAGCCCATCGCCGGAGCGAGTATCGACCACCTCGTGGAGGTCGTCGGACCGACGATCCAGCACTACCTCACCGGCCGGCTGTAGCCCGAGTGAGTCGTCGGGCTCATAGGTGAGGGCTTCTCGGACAGAGACCGGCTGCATGTCCTCGCCCGGAACCATCCGGGCGCAAGAACCGGTTCGCCCCGGTGATGAGTCACCGGGGCGAACAGAAACGTACCGAGAATGCCTCGGGTTCAGCTCAGAAGGTCTCGTAGCGCCCCGAGCTGAGGAAGACGCCGTGACCGGTCTCGGTGTTGCGGCAGGTCATCCCAGTCTCCTCAGAACTGCACACCCAGGAGCCGAAGGTGACGGACTGGCCGTACTCCACCACCTGGGGCGAGGATCCGCCACCACGGAAGGCCTCATCGAGCGAGAAGGCACCCTCGCTACGGCCGGCGAGCTGCGGAGTCCCACCGGAGCTGAGGTCGAACCACCACTTGGGCGAGCCCGCCTCATCCTTGCCGTAGGTGCCGTCGGAGCGGTAGGACAGCACGCCGCAGCCCGCGTGGTGGGCGGACAGGTCGCAGCCGATGTTGCCCGACGGCGACACGATCATGGCGGTCTTCTCCGAGACGAGGTTGTCCGGGACGAAAGACGTGGCCTGGCCGGGCTGCTCGTCGGCGGGGGCGGCCGGCTCAGCCGGCTTCTCGGCGGGCTTCTCAGCAGGCTTGTCAGCCTGCGCGTCAGCGGGCTTGTCAGCCGGAACCTCAGCCGGCTTCTCGGCGGGCTTGTCAGCCGGCTTCTCAGCCGGCGCCGGCTGCTCCGAGCGCTTCTGAGTCTCAGGGGCCACGGAGTGTGGCGACTGAGTGGCCCCGGCGTAGGACTTACCGGCGTCGTCGGTCTTCCCCTGAGCCTGAGGGGCCTTGGAGGCGCCGCCGTTCTGCTGTCCCGGAGCGTCCGTCTTGCCGGAGGCCAACGTCTTGGGGGCGCCGTTCCCGCTGGCGGCGGGACGGGGCTCGTTGGCCCGCGGGCTCGCAGGACGGGACTGGGAGCCGGAGGGCTGCGACGCGGAGGAGTCGGCGGGGCCCTTACCGGTGGGACTGGGGATGCGAGGAGAGGCGTGCGCCGGCTTCTGGCCGGAGGTCGCCTTGGCACTGGCCGACGACTGCGTCTTCGCAGATGACGATGAGCCCGTGGTGCCCTGCTGATTGGCGTTGGAGGCACCACCGGACTGACAACCGGCCAGAAGCATGGCGGTTGAGGTGAGAACGACGAGGGACAGGGGAATGGTGAAGCCGCTTCGGCGGACCGCGATGGTCATGGCTGCGGCATCCTTTCGGTCGAGGTCGGTGCGGCCAACACGGTACTAGAGCCGCGAAGAAGAGAGGAACAGTCCGAAGGTCAGGCGACGCGCCGATTTCCGGCATCAGACGTCCCATCTTTCCAGTAAACCACCAGATATCGCAGCGATAACGCCAATCACAGAGAGATGACGGAATCACCGTCCTGTCGGCCACATTCCAACTAGTGAGACAGATAACGGAAAGGTCTCCCCTCCCCCAGGAGGGTCCGGACAGGATCACCCCAGCGGACCGGCCCCGGCCGGAGGCGATGGTGACGAGGTCGTCGAGGCCGTCGAGGTCGTTGATGTTGGACGACCCACGCTTCCCCCACGCACCTGTGGCCGCTTCATTCACTAGGATGTTGCCGTGATCTTCAAGGCAGTACGCGAGAGGCCCCCCTACCCCGACCACGGGGTCACCACTCAGCGCGATTGGGCCGTCATCGCGCCTCGACAGATCCGCCTGGCCGATCTCACCACCACCCGTGCGACCCTCGATCTGCGCAGCCTCCTGGATGACGACTCCACCTTCTACGGCGACCTGTTCGCTCATGTCGTCTCCTTCAAGGGAGACCTCTACCTGGAGACCGGGTTGCACCGGGCACTGCGCGCCGCTCTGCAGGGGCGCACCGCGATCCACGCCCGCATCCTGGAGGTCACGGAGGAGGGGGTGCCGCGGCTCGCCCCGGCGCCGCCGAGCGCCTGACTCTCACCGGCAGCACTCGGCGACCCGCCCGGCACCCCAGTCCACGGCTCGGTCCACGGCTCGGTCCCATGTCACATCGAGCCCACCACCACCCGATGAGCGTCGTCGTCCATTACCCTGGATCGCGTGAGTAGTCCCGCAGATCCGCGCGCCGAGTACCGGCGGCACATGCAGCACCGTCAGGCCACCGTCATCGGCACCATTCTGGCCGTCATGGTGGTCGCGGTCGCCGTGAGTCTCCTGGTATCGCTGGGCATCCTGCCCGCCTACAACCCGGGCTTCTCGCACCCCAAGAGCACGGCGACCTACATGCCCCAGCCCTGCCCGCCCAACGGCGCCAAGACTGTCGACGTCACCACGATCGAGAAGATCAACGTCTACAACGGCTCGGAGACGGTGGGTCTGGCCGCCACGGTGCAGCAGGAGCTGGAGGAGGCGGGACTGACCGTCACCTCGGCGAATGACTGGCCGGGAGGCATCTACAACGGCGAGGTCCAGATCATGGCCTCCAAGGGCGGCCTGACCAACGCCTACTCCCTGGCCCAGATCTTCCCCAAGTCCACGGTGCAGCTCGACAAGAGCCTGTCCGACGACGACACCACGGTCTCGGTGGTCCTGGGCAAGGAGTACCTGCAGAACGCGCTGAAGTCGGACGAGATCAAGCTTCTCGGCGCCGGCAAGCCCATCACCGCCCCCAGCGACTGCGTCCCGGCGGACAAGGCAGCCACGAAGAAGCCCAGCTGATTCGGGGCCGCTCAGGTCCGGGCGGGAGCGTCCCGACGACGACGCCCTGCCTCGATGGTTTCCTGCCCCGATCGAGGACGTACTTCTCCGACGAGGACTGCGTTGTCCCCCAGACGACTGAGGTCCGGCCTCAGTCATCTGGGGGACAAGTACGTTCTGGGCGGGAAACGCAGTTCCCGATTCAGAGCGTCATGGCGTCTGAGACGCCGGCTCGGGTGCGGTTCCAGGGCCGGTCTTGCCGGGGGCGACAGCGGGCCCATGTAAGAGGCTTGGCGGACGACTTCCGCGGGACGCCTCAGTCGCGGCTCTCACCGGCGCTCTCAGCGCCATCGGTGCTCGACGACGTCGGAGCCGCCGCAGACGCGGCCGCGGGCGAGTGGGCGGCGCGGCTGGAGTAGGCCGGGCCCTCCAGCTCGGTGCCAGCGGGGGCCGAGGCCGGCGAGGCCTGCTCCAGGTTGGTGCCGCGCAGCTTCGAGATCCAGCGCATCGCGTGGTAGACGCCGATGGCAGCGGCCGAGCCCAGGGCGATGCCCTTGAAGGTCATGTCGCCCCAGACCAGGGTGTAGTCGGCGATGGCCACCACCATGGACACGGCCGCCGTGTTGAGGTTGACCGGGTCGGAGAAGTCCACGCGGTTCTGCACCCAGATGCGCACCCCCAGCATGCCGATCATTCCGTAGAGGACCGTGGCGGCCCCGCCCAGGACGCCGGCCGGGATCGTGGCGATGATCTGACCGAACTTCGGCAAGAGGGACAGGCCCAGGGCGCTGAGCGCCGCCACCACGTAGGCGGCGGTGGAGTAGACGCGCGTGGCGGCCATGACGCCGATGTTCTCCGCGTAGGTGGTGGTGCCCGAGCCGCCGCCGCTGCCGGCGAGCATGGTGGACAGCCCGTCGGCGAACAGGGCGCGGCCGGTGACGTCGTCGAGGTCCTCTCCGGTCATGGCCGAGACGGACTTGACGTGGCCGATGTTCTCAGCGATCAGGACGAGCACCACGGGGATGAACAAGCCCAGGTAGCGCAGGTCGAAGGCCGGGGCGTGGAAGTCGGGCAGCCCCAGGACAGGGGCCTTGGCCACCTTGTCGAAGTGCACCTCCCCGCGCAGCACCGCGGTGGCGTAGCCGATGAGCACGCCGAAGAGGATCGCCAGGCGCCCGATGAGGCCCTTGAACATCACGGTGATGACCAGGATCGAGACGATCGTGACGACCGCGGTCACGGGGCTCTTTGTGACATTGCCCCAGGCCGCGGGGGCCAGGTTGAAGCCGATGAGGGCGACGATCGCACCGGTGACGATCGGCGGCATGAGACGGTCGATCCAGGCGGAGCCGACCAGGTGGACGATGATGCCCACCACCAGCAGGCACAGTCCCACCGAGATGATCCCGCCCTGCGCCAGAGCTGCCTTGTGGGGGTCAAGGGGGAGACCGCTGTCGCGCGTATAGCCGGTCACGGCGCCAATGGGGGCGAGGAGGGCGAAGGAGGAGCCCAGGTAGCTGGGCAGGCGCCCGGAGGTGATGCCCAGGAACAGCAGGGTGCCCACACCGGTGAAGAACAGCGTCGTCGCCGGGTCGAAGCCGGTCAGCAGCGGCACCAGGAAGGTGGCGCCGAACATGGCGATGACGTGCTGGACACCAATGCCGATGGTGCGCGGCCAGGTGAGGCGCTCACCGGGGGCGACGACCTCACCCGGGGCGATGGACCGGCCATCGCCGTGCAGGCGCCAGCCACGAGAGGGGAAATAGGACACGAGTGAGCTCCTGCCTGGGCAATGAGGGGAATGACTGTGTCCCGTGGGAAATCCACTCGCGGGAGACCCGCGGGACGCTCGGCAGGACCCGGCAGAGTCTGCCGGGACTTCAGCATAGCCCCTGCTCGGCGGGCACCGGACCGGGCCCCCCGCAGGTACCCGGCAGGCACGCGGACCGGGCCCCTCGCGGGCATCTGCCGGGCAGGGCCCGATTCGTCCGCGGGAAGGATGCCTCTCCCGGGCGCCGGCGGTGCATGATGTGGTCATGAGCACCGCTGGAACCTCCCCGCCAGGGCTGAGCGCACCACGTTTCTCGCCGAGCTCGGAGCAGTACGTCGACGGGCTCCCTCCGGGATTCGTCTTCCCCGGCACCGAGAATCTCGACCCGGCAGAAATCTTCTCCGGCCCCGGCTACACGGCGCCCCGCCCCCGCAGCGACTCCGGGGCGACGGCCGCCCTGGTGTGCGGACTGCTCAGCTTCATCCCCTTCGTCGGCGTCGCCGCGATCATCCTGGGCATCAGCGCGCTGCGGCGCCTGCGCCACAGCTACAACTCCGGTGAGGGGCTGGCCTGGTTGGGGCTCATTCTGGGAGGCGTCTCCGTCATCCTGTGGTCCTGCCTCCTCATCCTCATACTGTTCATGGTCTAGGGACCGGACGGCCACACCGGGCCAACCGGTCCCCTACAGTGGTCCCGTGAAGCCTTTCATCATGGTGACCACGCGCCCCGAGCACGAGGCGGCGCAGGACGAGTACGAGTCCTTCCTGGCTCAGAGCGGTCTGTCGCGCGACGACCTGCAGCACATCGCCCTGGAGGAGGTCGACTTCCTCGACTCCTTCACCGCGGCCGATGTCTCCGGGGTCCTCATCGGGGCCAGCCCCTACAACGCGGACACGCCGGCAGCCGAGAAGACCCGCAGTCAGCTCAACGTCGAGGAGCAGATCCGCGAGCTGCTCGGGGTGATTCTCAAGGAGGGCATCCCCCTTCTGGCCACCGGCGTCGCGCTCCAGGTGCTGGCCGCCTACCTGGGCACCGGGACGCAGGAGGAATTCGGTGAGGAGCTGGGGGCCGTCGACCTGTTCCTGACGGCGGAGGGCCGTAAGGACCCGGTCCTGGCGGGGCTCCCCCAGGCGGTCACGGTCTTCGCCGGCCACTACGAGGGCGTCGGGGAGGTGCCCGCGCACGCGACCCTGCTGGCGAGCTCACCGGACTGCCCGGTCCAGATGCTGCGCGTGGGCAGGAACGTCTACGCCTGCCAGTTCAACCCCGAGCTCGACGCCGTCCGGTTCGAGCGGCGCGTCAGCATCTACGACGAGGCCGGTTATGGTGACCCGGACATGAGCGAGGACATCCTCACCCAGGCCCGGTCCTCCGAGGCGCACGACGCCGGACGGATCATCCGCAACTTCATCTCACACTTCACCCGCAGCTGAGCTGCCGCCCTTGGGGCCGCAAGCCCCGAACGACTCGGGGGTCCAGGCGCAGCTCTGGAGCTGAGAGCCACGACCATCAGGACGTTGCCATGACTTACCCGCCCGCCTATCCGGGGCCGCCACAGGGATACAACGGCCCATCGAGCCCGCAGTACCCGCCGCAGGCGGCCTATGGCCGGCCCCCGGTGAGCGCTCCGCAGGGCGGGGCGACATACGGGCAGGCGCCGACGCCGGCCGGTCACGGCGCGTACATGCCTCCCGCGCAAAGCGCAATTCCGACACAGTCGGTGGTGCGCCCACCCGGGGCCCCCGCCTTCCCGAGCCAGCCCTATCCGCCTGCGCCCGGACAAGCCTCCGCACCGCAGTATCAGCCGTACCAGCCGTACCAGCAGCAGTACCAGCAAGGCGCGGGCTCACACACTGGTTTCGAGTACCTGAGCGGAGCGGTGACCGCACCGGGCTACTCCGCCTCCGCCAGACCGCCACAGCTGAGCAGCCCGCGCCCAGGAACGACCTCATCCCAACCCGTGGGCGCACCACACCATGTGCCGTGGCGCGGTGCGAAGGCCGTGGCGCTCACGGCACTGCTCGTACTCGCCGTCCTGGAGGCCGCGAACTTCATTATGTCGATGAATGCGTACATTACGAGCAAGCACAGTTGGCTCTCCCTCTCCAGACTGGCGGCCTCAATGATATACATCAGCATCACGCCGAACCTGTGGTGGCTTTTCTTCGCCTTCCGTCGCCTCTTCCGAAACCAGCCCGTCTCCGAGATGACCGGATTGGCGCTGTGGTTCGGATTCGTGACAGTCATGCTCCCAACCGGAACAGCCCAGTCCCATCAGATTCATATCAACGCCGTCATCATTGTTATCTCTTTCTTCGTCGCAACTGTCGGAGCCGTCGCGACCACACGACTTAACCAGAGGCTGAAGGAGCCGCGATCCTGGATCCTGACCCTCGCCGTAGGCTCCTGTCAGTTCATCCTGTTCAACACGATTCTCCGTTTCGCGAATTTTGGCTGGGTCGCCTACGCCTCGATATCAAACGGCCAGAGCATCACTCACTACACCTCACATCTTTGGCTCGTATGGTCGGACTCCGACGTAGTCGGGATTCCCTTGGTGCCCAGCCTGATATTCTCCGCCCTCATCGCCATTGTGTCGGGTATCGGCGTCATCCAGGCGGCCCGCGGATCTTATGGCAAGACATTTAAGATCACGTCCATTACTTGCGCATCCCTGTTGAGCCTCGACAGCCTCCTCGTCTCCACCGTCTTCGGAGGGCCCTCGGCTGACGGGCACAGTCATACGCCGTCCGAGACCGGTTTCATGCTGCTGGCAGTCATCGTCGTGGGGATCGTCACCGTCGGTTCGACGGTGGCCGCCGCCCGTCACCTCACCAACGAGGAGTCCACCGGAGGAGCTCAGCAGGGACTTCATACTGGAGGAGCACGGGGCATGCAAAACCGCTTCAGCCGGTATCACCGGTCCCAGTCACCATGGACGGGCGGATACTGAGCCGGTCCCACCACCGCGAGGTCGGCACGCGCCACCACCTCGGTTATCGACACCGACCAACAGGTCGAGCACAATGCCCACTATGCGGCAGCCACCTCCACCTCAGAGCAGCCCTGCTCCGACGCCGTCGGACGCTTATGGATACGGCCCGGCCACGCCATACGGCGTGATGCCACACGGGCCGCACACCACTGCGTCACCACCGCATGCGGCCCTCACACCGGACCGCGGGCCCCAGGGCGGGCAGCAAGCCGACTACCCCTATCTTTTCCAGGGACAGAGGAGCACCCCGACGCAACCGGTGGCCCCGCACCTGTCCAGCATCGGCCAGCCCGCCAGCAGTATCGTCACCAACGGGACTGATATCGACCCCTATTCGGCAGCGCCCACCGCCAGCTTTCCCAGGTTCGCCCCCGCCCCGCTCCCGGGCCCCGCTCCTGCGACCCCGCAGCCGCTCGTGCCGCCATCACTGGCCAGCGCGCCACTCGGCATCACCCGCAAGACCGCCTTCCCCTCACCCACCCCCTGGGGACGCGACCGACTGCTCGCCCTCGCGCTGACACTGTTAGCAGTCGGATTTCACGTGATATGGACAATCAATGACACGTCCACAAACCAGGCCTTCCCTTCCTTACAGAACCCCACGGCGCGCGACTACATCCAGGCACTGACGTACATCCCACTAACATTAGGCGCCTGGTGGCTCATTCTTATCCCCATCTCCATCGTCAACATCATCAGAAACCAGGCCAGCGCCATCACAACAGCGGCCGCAATTCAGCTACTCTTCATTGACGCATTAATACTGAACAACGACCCCATCGGCAACCCCTTCCCCATTTTGTGTCTGCTGGCCACTGGCTCCGCAGCGATCTTCACAACCCGGATGGGAAGGACCGCCAACCCTCCTCGACACTGGCTGGTCAGTCTTGGAATGGCGATGAACCTGTTCCTCCTCATATCAATGCTCCACCGGATCACAAAACTGCTCCTCAACGCAAAATTTTATCAATCAGCCATGAGTAGCCAGACGGTCAATTTATGGATGACCCCCGCAGTCGGACCGAATGATCGGGGAATACCACTCACTGTTGGGATAGTCATCACGATCATCTTAGCCGTCATTGCCTCGATCAACCTCTATCTGGGAGTCTCATCTCCCACCAGTCGCGTATTCCGCTACACCGTTGGACTCGCCCCAACACTCATAGCCCTGGTCAACATGTATATTCTCTCCGCGTTCGGCATATCCCGCGCTGTCGTCTCCTCAGGTCTCGGGCTGAGCAGTACTGGCCAGCGGTTGCCGTATGTCATCTTCCGAGCGTGGGCTGCATCGATCCTGCTGGGAGCCATCGCCGTCGGGATCACCGTGCTGCTACGCCGACGCGCGTCCGCCATGAAGCACAAGGCACGTCAGTTCGTACCAGCGGCCACAAGCACACAACAACCCCAGCATGTGAGCTACCGGCCCCACGCCCAATAGGCACCCCCACGCACCCCACTTGACCTTACGCAGGTACGGGCTCACCCCATCCGTATGGAGAGATCCTCGCTGCCCCGCGCCTGCATACGGCCAGAGGAGCCGGCAGGCACGGGTACCACTCACATGGTTGGCGGCGTCCACGCGAGCTGAAGAGTGCGCACCCCGTCACGGCTGATGATTCGAGCCCGCCCAGCCGGGCCGGGCTGCGGCTTCTGCCGTCCCAGCAGCGGCCCCTCATCAGGGTTGCCGGGCAGCATGATGCCCGGCGTGGACAGATCGCTGAGTGTCTGCATGATCGGCTCGTACATGGCACGCGTCGTTCCACCGATGCGGCGTGTGAGCACGAGGTGAAGACCGATGTCCTGAGCCTGCGCCAGCAGGGGCTGCAGAGGTGCAAGCGGGTTGGAGGTAGTCGTCGCCACCAGGTCGTAGTCGTCCACGAGGAGGTAGATCTCCGGCCCTCTCCACCATGAGCGGTTGCGCAGCTGCTCGGCCGTGACGTCGGGGCCCGGCAGACGCCCTTGAAGGTAACCCGAGAGGTCGTTGATCTCGGAGACGGCCATGTCGCGCACTGAGAGGTAGGCGAGCAGAAACTCCTCGGGAATCTCCCCCAGCAGGTTGCGGCGCAGGTCGATGGCGAGAATCCGCACCTCATCGGGCGTCTTGCCGCGAATCAGCTCGCGGGTCAGAGCGCGCAGGAAGGTGGTCTTCCCCTTCTTGGCGTCACCGAGCACGATGAGGTTGGGATCCTGCTCCATGGCCAGCGTGACCGGCTCCAGGCGGGCCTCGTCGATACCGATGACGGGGCCGGCGTCGGCGGGCACCATGGCCTGGAGCTCAGCCAGGTCGATCTGGGTCGGCAGCAGGCGCAGCTTGGGACCGGGCGCTCCCTTCCATGCACTGGCGAGCTGCTGGCAGGCGTGGTGAATCCCCTGTGCCAGGGTGGAGTCGTCGTGGTTGCCGTCAATACGCGGCAGCGCCACGAGCATGTGGCGGGCCTGTCGATCCAGGCCGCGCCCCGGTCTGCCCTCAGGCACCTGGCGGGCGATCTTCCGATTGATCTCTGAATCCGCGGGGTCGCCCAGGCGCAGCTCGATCCGAGTTCCGATGGCGTCACGAATCGCCGCTCGCAGGTCCATCCACCGGTTGGAGGACAGGACGAAGTGCACACCGAGCGCCAGTGCGCGCGGTGCCAGATCCTGCACCTCCATGGAGATGTCCTCGAAATCGGTCCTGAGGGTGGCCCAGCCGTCAATGACGAGGAAGATGTCTCCGTACCCGTCGTCGACACGCCCCGCAGCCCGCTCACGCCGATACGTCTGAATCGAGTCGATTCGGTTGGCCCGGAAGTAGCGTTCGCGATCGTCGAGCAGGGACGCGATCTCCGCCATGATCCGGGCCACGATGTCCGGCTCATCGCGCGTGGCCATTCCGGACAGGTGGGGCAGGTCCAGCATCGTCGAGAAGGTTCCGCCGCCGAGGTCGATGACATAGAACTGCACCTCGGCCGGCGTGCGGGTGAGAGCCAACGACATGACGAGCGAACGCATCGTCGTCGACTTTCCGGACAGGGGCCCGCCGACGACGGCGACGTGACCACCGGCACCCGACAGATCCACGGTGAGCGTCTCGCGACGCTGTTCCAGGGGGACATCCGTGACGCCCAGGGGCGCCACGAGGTCGCCCCTCGCCCGCCATGACGGCGAGGTCAGGCCCAGGTTCTGGTCAACCACCAGATCGGACATGAGAGCGTCAAAGGTCTCGCTGACCTCAAGCGGCGGCAACCAGATCTGGTGAGCCGGGATGCCGTGGCCGGCCATCCGGTCCACGGCGATGTCCATGGTGGTGCTGTCGGCGTAGACCGCGTCCTGCGGGAATGCCTCGGGCTCGGGCGCAGCGGTTTCCTCGGCCTCGACGGTCACTTCCTCGTCGGGGATCTCCACCTCGACGTCCTGGGCGGTGAACGGCAGTATCTCGACGGCACTTCGTGCCGTGTCGGCCGCCTTGGCGACTCCCGGCAGCTGCAGCGCCCGCGAGGTGCGTCGGGCCGGAGGCTTGCCGGCGACGTAGGAGGCGCGGAAACGAGTCATCGTCTCGGTGTCGCTCTTGAGATAGCCGCTTCCCGGCAGGGGAGGCAGGTGATAGGCATCCGGGGACCCCAGAACCGTACGGGACTCGCTGGCGGAGAAGGTACGCAGACCAATGCGGTAGGACAAGTGCGAGTCCAGGCCGCGCAGGCGCCCCTCCTCCAGTCGCTGAGAGGACAGGAGCAGATGCATCTGCAGCGATCGTCCCAGTCGACCAATGGCCACGAAGGTGTCGATGAAGTCCGGCTTGGCGGACAGGAGCTCGGAGAACTCGTCCAGGATGATGAACAGCGCCGGAAGCGGGTCGCCGTTGTGCTTGCCCTTGACCCGATCCTGCTCGTAGTCCATGACGTTGGCGTAGTTTCCGGCGTCGTGCAGCATCTGCTGACGACGATTCATCTCGCCGCGCAGCGCCTCAGCCATACGGTCGACGAGCCCCAGCTCGCTCTCCAGGTTCGAGATCATCGCCGAGACGTGCGGGAGCTCGGACATTCCGGCGAAGGTCGCTCCACCCTTGAAGTCGACCAGGACGAAGTTGAGCTGGTCCGGCCCGTGAGTGAGGGCCAGGGCCAGCACGAGCGTGCGCAGCACCTCCGACTTACCTGAACCAGTGGCGCCCACGAGCAGACCATGGGGGCCCATACCGTTCTCCGCCGACTCCTTGATGTCGAGCGCCACCGGCTCGCCCTCGGGCGTCACCGCGAAGGGCACGTTGAGGCGCTCAGCGCCAGTGCGCTTGACCCACTGGGTGTCGGGGTTGAAGTCCCTCACGTCTCCCAGGTGCAGGAGCCGCAGCAGGTCCTCGGAACGCTCGGGATCGGAGGTTCCCACTGGGGCTGAGGGGGTGACGTCCTCCCCGACCGTCTGGTAGCGCGCCACCAGCCGGCGGGCGACAGCCTCAGCGCCATTGATGCTGATGGAGTCGGCCAGCGCCGGGCTGGGATCCTGCCCGGCGAGCTCGACGTTCATGGGGACCGCTGCCTTGTCGGGAGCCTCGCTCAAGACGGTCTCGGACTGGCTGTCGGAGGGGCTGAGGACCAGGCGCAGGCGGTTGGGCAGGACCAGGGGCTGCTCCACACGCTGAGCGAAGCTGATGACGGTCACGCCCTGGAGCCCGCGATCCGCTGTCAGCGGGGAGCTGGGAGGGAGCGTGCCACCGTCGACCAGGACGATGATGTGAGGCAGCGGAGGCTCCCCCGCGGCGGAGGAGAAGGTGCCCCGCGCACTGAAGTCCTCGGGCAGCTTGTCCGTGAGCTCGTCCAGGGAGTGCGCTATGAGCCGTGATGGCCCGACGGCGTCCGCCACGGAATCGGACCAGGCATGGGGCGCCCACTTCACCCAGTCCCACTCGGGTTCCGCCTCCTGGGAGGTGAGGACGGCCAGCCTCACCAGGGCGGGTGAGGTCAGAGCCAGGATGTGCGCGAGCATGGCCCGCACCTGGGCGCGAGCCTCGCTCAGCGGGCCGACCACCTCGATGTGGGAGAAGGCGCTCAGCTCGATGCCGAAGGGGAGGGCGTCCACCTCGGTGTGGGTGGTGACGAAACGGTGCATCGCTGACAGGCACACCGGGTCCGGAGTGCTCAGAGGGCCGACTTCCTCAGCCTCGATGGTCGCCGCCAGCGGCTGGGAGGAGCGCCCCAACCTCACGAGCAGGTGGTCCTGCCCCTGGCGCCGTTCCCACACCCTGGCCCCGTGCTGCACCAGGTACGGAAGGGCCTCCGGCTCAGGCAGGTGGTTCACAGCGGTGCGGCGCTGGTTCTTGGCCGCCTCCCGGACCTCGGAGCGCACCTCTGAGATGTAGCCGAGGTACTCGCGGCGCTGGTTCGTGACGTTGTTACGGTGCTGACGGATCTGGCGGTACACGTTGAACACGGCCATCGACAGCATGGCCACAACCATCCCGCCGCTCGTGAGCAACATTCGCGTGTTGTTGTTATTGGAGATGGCCATGAACACCATGACGCCCATCGAGCCGGCCATCGGCAGCACCATCGTCAGCGAACTGGTGGCGTCCTGCGGTGTGATGGCGTTGGGCGGGGCCTTGAGCTCGATCGTCTCGGTCGACGCTTCGGAAGTGTCGATGGTCACGTTCTGCTCCTCGGTGTTCATGAGGGTGGGAAGGGTGTACTGCACGTGGGACGACAGGTTCGACTTCGTGAGAAGTAACCGACCGAGGTGAAGCCCACCCAGCCGGGTGCTGACGTCATAGTATCGATAGAGTCACGGTTGTCTGCACCTCGGCTGACCTTCTCTCCCCCAACCCTCTCGGAGTACTGATCCTCGGATGAATGCGACCAGCACCCGCGTCACCCTCGTCCACGAGGGCGAGCGGCTCGACATGGCGGCACGCACTGGAGTACCCATTGGTGCGCTCGTGCCTCCGCCGAAGGCGCACCAGCCCAGCGGGTTCCTCATCGCAACAGCCGACGGGACAGTGGTGGACGCCGAGGCAGCCGTGGGAACCGACGTCCTGGAGGGCACCGTCCTCGTCACCACACCGGTTCGGGCCGACCTACGGACCTATAGGACCGCGGACGCCGGCCTCGAGAGCGCTCTGCGCGCATCAGCCGGAGAGACGGCCTTCGTTCTGGTGTCCGTTCTCTGCTTCTTCTTAGGGGGGCTGCCGCCCTTGATCGGGCACGGTCAGCTTCTCTCGACGGCATTGCAGATCGCGGGAGCCTGCCTTCTGGTCATTCTTCTGGTCTCCGCGGCCTTCAGGCCCGCCAGACAGCGATCGGCGGTGCGAGAGGCCCTGGGCGCACTAACCGTCCCCCTGGCGGGGGGAGCGGCAGGCGCTCTTCTGGCGCCCGTCTCCAGCCCGGACTCCCGGTTACTGGTCGCGCTGCTCGCCATGTGGGGCACGGGGGCTGCGGCCCTGCTGCTGTGGATCGCCCGCAGGGGGGCTAGTGAAGCAGTTTCAGCGGGCGCCTGGCTCTTCCTGGCCGCCGTCGGGACGATCGTGCCGGCTACGGGAATCTCGCACGTTCCCGTCCTGATGGTGCTCATGGCGGTGGGAGCCGTTGGCGGACTGCTGATCCCGGGCTTCGCCGTGCAAGTCCCCAATCAGCAGCTGCTGGATATGACTCAGCTGCGAGTCATGGGGCGTTCTGTGCGCCAACCCACGATGCCCCCGTCAAGAGAGGTGTCTCCTCGCTCCGTCTCGCGCTCCGTGGCTCAGACAACGGTGTCCTCGGTCGCGCTGGAGATCGCCTTCGGGAGCCTGGTGCTACTCAGCCTGCCGACGGCGATCCAGACCGCGTTGGCCGACGGCGTGACGGCCTGGGGGGCTCGGGTCGAGATCGTGTGCGTCATGCTGCTTCTGCTGCTACGCCCGCGTACCGCTCACTCGCGAGTGTTGCGCCTCACACCAAGGCTGGTCGTCGCCGTCGCGATCGTCCTGGCGCTGGTTCTGCTGTGGATCGATGGCGGCGCGGGAGTCATCACACGAACCTGGAGCCAAGTAGTCGCTTTCATCATTTTCCTCACAACAGCGGGCACTTTCGCGGTAGGGATGTTCCTCAGTACCGTTCGGTCGGCATGGTGGGGTCGACTTGGTGACATCTTCCAGACCCTCGCCGCTGTGGGGATTCTCCCCTCGGCCGTGATCGCAGCAGGACTGATCGACGTTATGAGGCAGCTATGAGAATCATGTCGACCTCCGTCGCACGTGCGGCGAAGCGTGCGCGCACTCGCAGCGACTGGCGTCCTCTTACCACCGGAGAGGCGGTGGCCGCTGCCGTCGTCGACGTCCTCCTGCTGGTCGTCGTCGTTCTCGTCCCGATGCTGGCACTCAACGTCAAGGCACTGCCCTGGATTCTGCTCGCTCAGGTGATCGTGGCTCAGAGCCTGGTTCTTGCACGTTTCGGGAGAACAGCCGGGTTGGCAACGGTGTCGGCCACTGTGGTGGTCCCGAAGCAGGGAGCCGCCCCGGGGATCGGGCGAGCCCTGGTGAGAGTGCTTCTGCCCTTCCTCCTCCCCTTCCAGATCAACCCCCACAGGTCGGCGGGTCAGTTCGACAAGGACCGGGAACGCCTTCTGGATCGTCTCACCGGGACCTTGACCGTGACACGGCGACCGATGCCGGAGCAGGCGCAGCCAGATGCTGCGGGACGGACTCACACCAAGCCGCGTCGTAGCAGGCGCAGCCCGAAGCCTGCTGCAACGCCGACCGTGGCTCCCAAGGTGATGACCCGAGGACCTGCGCAAGACGGGCGACGGCACCCCTCCGCCGGCCCCGTGGCCACCGGCGCGCCCACGTTTCAGCCCCCGGCGCAGCCGGCGCCACTTGTGCACGAGCGCCCCGATCTGGCCGGCCCGGCCTACACGGGAGGGTTCGCCGGAGCTGGCGTGCCGGCAGGCCCCACACCGGTTGCCGCCTCCAGCTCAGGTGCTGCTCGGTCGCGCTTCGCGCCACCGGTGGCGTCTCCCGCACCACCGCCTTCCACGGCTCACTCTCCCGTGGCGCCGACCCCGCCTCCGGCCTCCCTGCCTCCGTCCTCCGTCCCGGCGGCGCCCGACTCCTCCCCGATCACTCCGTCAGTGTTCGCCGCCCCTTCCGGTCCTCCGACGTCGTCGATGCCCACCGGGCCCGGTTCGCACGCTGCGTCGGCACCACCCAGCGCCCCGGCCCCTCAGGCTCCAGCTCAGGCGAGCCATTCTCTACCGCCGTCGCTACCGCCACGGATTCGACCGGCTCGGCAGCAGGCGGCATCCCCGCTGCCCCCAACGGGGGGTTCTGCTCCGTCTGCGGCCAATGGAGCGCACGCCGCTGCCCCCGGGATCCGCAGCGGCGCCCCGGATGCTCCCGGTGGACCGGTTGGCCCACAGAACGCTCAGCTCCCGGTGATACCGCCCTCGTCAGCCGCTTCCGCCGCCTCTCCCTCTTCGCGGCAGTACCCGCCGACGCCTTCGGTCTCTGGAGCACCGGATTTCTCTGCCCCCACCGGACCGTCCTCAGCGCAGCACGGAGATCGCCGACCGAAGACGATCTGACAACCGGGCCGCGCGTTCCTCCATACAACCGACGGTGCTCTGAGCCTTGAAGGCTCAGAGCACCGAAGGGGATGTCGGGACAACGACCGAAAGATCAGGTGAAGCAGGTAGCAGACTTCTGGTCACAAGATTGGTAGTCGCCCTGGGAGGTACTCACGTGGGTGCCGAGCTGCTGGGTCAGCATCTGCTGGCGGCTGATCGCGTCACGGCACTGCGCCATAGCGATGGTGTACTGCTGCTGCGCCTCACCGGACCAGCCACTCTGGGTGGGGCGAAGCTCAGCATCCATGCTATCCAGATCGGATGAGGATTCAGAAGAACGCCGGTGCATCTCAGCGGCAAGCGTCTGCAGCCCACTGTGCCTAACGAGAAGGTCTTCATTACTCGTCATAACTATCTCCTGCGGTGAAATCAAGTGTGTTGGGTCAAGGACAGTAAGGTCGTCAGGTGAGGTTGTGGTAGTTGCTGGCGGCCTCAGAGCCGAGGCGCTGGGCTCCAGCCGCAACCTCCGAGTCGGCGCTCGCCATCGCAGTACCGGTACTCCGCAGGCCATCCGAGAGCTTCAGCAGCGCCTGGTCGATCCGGCGGGACTCCTCCATGAACTGCGCAATAACCTGGGCGACGGCGGCCGCGCCCTGCCCGACCCAGCTGGCCTGGCACTCATCAGCGGCACTCTTGACATGCATAGCGATCGTCCTCTGATTGGCGCGATGATCATCCACCGTCTTGGCCGCCGTATCAATGACGCCGGCCTCAGCCTTCATCTGCTCGGCCATAAGACTCCTTTCTCCGGGCTGCTCGCGGCAGCCGCTGTGGGCGAACAGCATCGACCAAGACCGTGCGTCGACGGCTTCGAACTGGCCCATGCTGCTCTCTGACTCGCCCAGCCTAGTGCACAACAACCGATCGTGGCATTAATTCACGTAATGTGATCGAGATCAGTGTGGGCAATCTCGCCGCATGAGCCCGCCCCTGCCCCCTAGATGATTGATTCCAAGGGGTGTGGGTCG
>NZ_KV810973.1:304-19224 GCF_001812965.1 Actinomyces sp. HMSC075C01 | reverse complement strand
GTTTAGGGTGTTTTGTTGGTAATAGCGTGTCGCTAAGTAGGGTGGCGGCTTGCCCTTGAGAGAATCTTTGGTGCTCAAGCCAATCCAACCAAGAAGCAAACCGCCATGACGAATAGTAGCACGAGAATCCCTCGGTGTGAGGTTATGGGCTTGTGCGAGGCCATTTTCGCCGAGAACCCCGATCTGCCGGTCTTCGGGGCGAGGGTGCTGGGGCTGTTCCTGTGCGTGCGCCTGACCCTTGACCTACCTGCGCCACAACCTGCCCCAGGAGCTGCTAGCCGAGCTCTACGGCGTCTCCCAGGCCACCGTCTCCCGCGTCATCAGCACCTACACGCCCCTGATGGCCGCATGCCTGAACGGCAGTGTTCCAACGGTGGAGGACCTGGACCCCACGGCCCAGCTGATCATCGACGGCACCCTGCTTCAGTGCTGGTCCTGGAAGGGCCACCCCGAACTGTACTCCGGTAAGCACAAGACTACGGGGCTGAACGTCCAGGTGGCCTGCACCCTCTCAGGAGCCCTGGCCTGGATCTCCAACCCCCAGGACGGATGCACGCACGACATCCAGGCCCTGCGCCGCTGCGGCCTGCTCGACGTGCCACCCGCCGACCTCCCGGAAGGGGCGTCACCACCCAGGCATATTGGCGACAAGGGGTACATCGGACTGGGCATGATCACCCCGAAAAGAAAACCCGCAAAACTTCCCCTCCGCCCAGACGACAAAGCCTACAACACCATCGTCAACCAGATCCGCTACAAGATCGAAAGAGTCAGCGCCAACATCAAGACCTGGAGAGTCCTGCACACCGGCTACAGAAGACCGCCGGAAACCATCACCGCAGTCCTCGGACTCATATTCACCTACACCCTATGAATAAGCCTCATATTCACATGCACCCCCTAAATAATCCTCAGTGTGCCTGTAGTCGCGTGATTGACTCTAACGCTCATTAGGGTGCAGTCGAACTTATGTGATCGAGGGTTACTAAGCTAATTACGCTTGGATTTTAAATTCTGTAGGAAATTGCTGTACTCGTGAGTCGCGTGCGTGCTGTTCGGGTCGATCTTGATTGCTTGTTTATAAAGTTGCTCTGCATAAACGTAGTCATTCTTTGTATTATATAAGAATGACGCGTAGTTGCAGATTGTCTGGACATCTGTTGGATCTACATCGAGTGTAAGCCTATAAATTTTATCGGCATTGTCGGTGTCGTTAAGCATCGAGTCAAGAAATGCTGCATAATTTCCTAGTATGTCCGCGTTATATGGATATAACGACAGGATGTAATCGTAAATGTCTTTGGTGTGATACGTGTCGTAGAGATACGTATCGTAGAGGTGTTCGTGTAAACTGTTGAAGGTACTGGCGAGTTTAGGGGTGACGCCACGGTGGCTTCGCCTGGATCGACTGGTGGCTGTCCGTAGTGCATGTCGCTCACTCAACCACTTTATCTGTAGAGTTTTGAGAAACGCCCGAATAGGGTTGATTGATAGAAGATTCTGCTTATTCTTTGAACGGATGGTGTATTCTGTGTTTTGCATCGCATTCAGTTCAAATGATTTGATCTCATATGCTGAAGATTCTTCCAAACTAGAACAATAGTTTGTGATTTCCTCCGTGAAGATGTCAACGTGGGTGCTCGGAAGATCTCTTGAAAGTTGAGGTAAAGATAGGGTCAAATTGCTTTGTATGATCGAGATGTCATGCATATAACTTGCCTTGCGCTGAATGTTGTCTAAGAACTTTACGTAGTTTCCAAGGAGTTTGATGTTGTCTGGGTTGGTTAGGATGGCCCGAGCGTACATTTCTTCGATCTGTGTGTTTAAGCCGCCTTTCCTGAACATTGCGATTGCCGCCATGAGAGTTTGTGGGGCATTGAGCTCTAATGTCGATATTGCGTATAGACAATCACGAGAGACTGGCCATCCTGCGTCGCGCTCAGCAATGAAGTCGAGAACCTCCCATTTGTCGTTGGTTGCTCGATTAATGAAAGGAACTACGGAATTGATCGGGGCTGTGGCTTTTCTCCACGCTTCGTCCCAATCTAAGTGGGACGTATCGTTGTAATACACCGCTTCTGCTACCGTTGTTAATTGTGTCCTGGACGCAGGTCCCAGGCCTATTCGTTTCCAGTCGGCGGCTACCTTTATTAGGGCGCTACACTGTGAGTGCGAAGCGTGCTCTTCCGCCAAAGCACTTCTCACATCCTGTGCGCAACTAAGTGATGGGCCAAGTCCGATTTCTTCGACTTCGCTCGCAATTCTTGAATAACTTGTTGTTGCTATCCCGTGGAATTCATTTTGGCTGAGTAGGGTTGAAAGGTGTAGAATCTGAAATCTATTCACGACATCCCACCCGGTTAATTGTTTGAAATCTTTATGGTGTCGTTCCGTATAGGCTGAGTGCGTCATGGTTCCTACTATGACGCACTTGTTGTTGATCCATCGGTTTAGTGTGCCTAGCGTGAGTGACTGATTGCTTAGAAAGCGATCAATGTCGTCGAGTATGATCACGGTTTCCGACGCGGGTTCAAGGTTGTTGTTTAAAAGTACTTCAATATCGTCTTCGTTTCGCGGAAACCAGATAGGCTTGCTGGGCAATTCGGCGCGAACCGCCTCAACCACAAGACGAGTCTTGCCGGCCATGGACGGCCCCTCAATGAGAACGGGTATTCCGTTGTGGAGATGCTCGATCAGCTGATCCTCAATATCTCGGTGAATGAATTCGGTGATATTGTGATTTGAGTGATGGACTCGCAGGGCCTCTAAAGGCTCCTCATTTATGTTGGTTGTGGCCCCTGCTGATTCGGCAATTTGTCGCCTGCGGGAGCGCGTAGAGACCCAGTCGCGGAACTGGGGTGTTGCTGCCGCCGCGGCTCCGACAGCGGCCCCGATGGCGCCTCCTCCTGTTGCCCATGCTGCGCTGTGTGTTGCGAAGTATGGGATCGCGACGCCGGCGACGATGCCTCCAACTGGCGCAAGGAGCCACCAGCCGGACTGGCCCGGATCGGTTGAGTGGACCGCTTTCTGTGGCTTCCGTGGCAGCATCGCAACCTCCATGCTGACTTAGTCTGTGGCGTAGGTTACCTGAATCGTGAGAATTCAGTGCCCCGGCGATGCGTACCTGAGGCCTGGCGCCGGTCTCGGCCTCACTACTGCGGCGGTGGTACCGTTCGGTCACTATGCGATCGGCTTTCCGCCGGGCCTCAAGGCGCCGCCCCCGCACGCACCGCGCCTCCTTGCCCGCCTCTGACCCCCCCCACCCCGACTCGTTCGTCTCCAGTGCCCACGCCGCATCCCGCGTGGGGGAGGGGCCCGCATGACCGACTGGCTCATGATCGCCGTCGGCGTGGTCCTCACCGTGGGCACCGCCCTGTTCGTTGCCGGCGAGTTCTCCCTGGTCGCCCTCGACCCCTCCACCGTCGAGACCCGCGCCGCCACCGGCGACAAGCGCGCCACCACCGTCCGGCGCGCCCTGGGGCGCCTGTCCACCCTCCTGTCCGGTGCCCAGGTCGGCATCACCCTGACCACCGTGCTCCTGGGCTACACCATGCAGGCTGCCCTCGCGAACCTGCTCACCGGCCTCATGAGCCACTGGCTGGCCGCCTCCGTGGCCACCGGCGCCGCAGTGGTCATCGCCCTCATCGTCGTCAACGCCTTCTCCATGGTCATCGGCGAGCTCATCCCCAAGAACGTCACCCTGGCCGACCCCATGCGCGCCGCAGGCCTCGTGATCCCCTTCGTCATGGGCTTCACCACCCTCCTCAAGCCCCTCATCGTCCTGCTCAACGGCGCCGCCAACGCCGTCCTGCACGCCATGGGCATCGAACCCGCCGAAGAGCTCAGCGGCACCCGCAGCGCCGGCGAGCTCGCCTCCCTCGTGCGCCACAGCGCCGAGGAAGGCACTCTCGACGCCTCCACCGCCACCCTGCTCACCCGCTCCATCGGACTGGGGGCGCTGACCGCCGTGGACGTTATGACCGACCGCGGCCGCCTCCACACCCTCGAGGCCGATGACTCCGCCGAGGACGTCGTGCACCTGGCCCGCGCCACCGGCCACTCCCGCTTCCCCGTCATCGGCCGCGACGTCGACGACGTCATGGGCATCGTCCACCTGCGCCGCGCCATCGGCGTCCCCTACGAGCGGCGCGCCGACGTCCCCGTCGCCTCCACCTCCCTCATGACGCCCGCGCCCCGCGTCCCCGAGACCATGCCGCTGGCCGACCTGCTCGTCGAGCTGCGCGCCCAGGGCTCCCAGATGGCGATCGTCGTCGACGAGTACGGCGGCACCGCCGGTGTCGTCACCCTCGAGGACGCCGTCGAGGAGGTCGTCGGGGACGTCGCCGACGAGCACGACCGCCGCCGCGCCGGCGCCCACCTCGACCCCTCCGGACACTGGGTCGTCCCCGGGTGGATGCGCCCCGACGAGCTCGCTACCCGCGCCGCCATCCAGGTCCCCGACGACGGCCCCTACGAGACCCTCGGCGGCCTGGTCATGACCGAGCTCGGCCGCATCCCCGCCGTCGGCGACGTCGTCGACCTGCCCCACGCCTCCCTGACCGTCGACGCCATGGACGGGCGCCGCGTCACCCGCCTCCACGTGCGCCCCAAGGACCCCGAGACCGCGCCCGGAAGCCAAGGACCAGAGGGGGAGCGCCGATGAGTACGCCAATCGCCCTCCTGATCACCGTCATCCTCCTGGCCGGCAACGCCTTCTTCGTCGGCGCCGAGTTCGCCGTCACCTCCTCGCGCCGCAGCCAGCTCGAGCCACTGGCCGAGGTCGGCGACGCCCGCGCCGCCACCGCCCTGTGGGCTCTGCAAAACATCTCGCGCATGCTGGCCACCGCCCAGCTCGGCGTCACCCTGTGCTCCACCGGCCTGGGTGTTGTCGCCGAGCCGGCCATCGCCCACGTCCTAGAGCCCCTGCTGGCGACCGTCGGCGTCGGGCACGCCGGCTCCCACGCCGTCGCCGTCGTCATCGCCCTGGTCATCGTCGTGGGCCTGCACGTCGTCGCCGGGGAGATGGTGCCCAAGAACATCTCCATCGCCTCCCCGGAGAAGGCCGTGCGCTGGCTCGCCCCGCCCCTGGTGTGGTGCTCGCGCGTCTTCAGCCCCGTGGTCAACGCTCTCAACGGCTTCGCCAACGGGGCTCTCAAAGTCCTGGGTATCGAGGCCAAGGAGGAGATCGCCGCCGCCTTCAACGCCGAGGAGGTCGCCTCCATCGTCGAGCGCTCCACCGCCGAAGGCGTCCTGGAGGACTCCACCGGTCTGCTCAGCGGCGCCCTGGAGTTCTCCGAGGAGACCGCCGGCAGCGTCATGGTGCCCCTGAGCGAGCTCGTCACCCTGCCCCAGGACTGCACCCCGGAGGACGTGGAGCGGGCCGTGGCCTCCACCGGCTTCTCCCGCTTCCCGCTCGTCGCCGACCAGGCCGCGGTTGACCAGGGGGAGGAACCCGTCATCACCGGCTACCTGCACCTCAAGGACATCCTCTACGCCGACGGCGCCGAGCGCACCGAGCCGGTACCCGCCTGGCGCGCTCGCGCACTCGTTCCCGTCGGCTACGACGACGAGGTCGAGGAGGCGCTGGCGGCCATGCAGCGCTCAGGGGCCCACCTTGGGCACGTGCGCAACGCGCAAGGGCGCTTCATCGGGGTCCTCTTCCTGGAGGACATCCTCGAAGAGCTCGTCGGCGAGGTCAACGACGCCATGCAGCGCGAGGAGCACCAGCGCCGTGACTAAATCGTGATTTAAAGGGTGGAGTCGGCGGATACTTACAACATGGGCCGTCTCGGGCGACCATTGTCGAGCGCTGAGCAGACAGCGGTATACAGGTGCTGATTCGTTCGTATGACACGGGATTCTCGTGTCGGGCCGGCTGCGTGGATAGAACTGCAGGGTTTGCGTAAGAAGTGCAGGTCACACAAAGGTGTGCTGGTTCTCCTGGCAAGACCCACAGGAGACCGCTACTGTTTTAACCGAGTACAACCCAGGCTGTCGCCCTGGCAGCCGCCACGTCGTGACTGCCGGTTTGTCGGCAGCGACGACTTCCCTATGACACTCAGCCATCTGGAGGCTTCCCGCGTGACCCCGCAGCCCATGAGTCGACGCCAGCGTCGTGAGGCGGAACGTGCTGCCGAAGCCGCTCGCCAGGTCGCTGAGGCACAGGTCGCAGCCGCCCCGTCGTCACCGTCGACGACACACACCACTCACGTCGCCGGGGTCACTCGCCGCTCACGTCGCGACCTCCACGCCGAGAACGGCGTCGCCTCCAGTCCCATCACCGCTCCGAACCCGTCGGCTCTTCCCGACGTTCCGCTTGCCCCGCAGAAGCAGAACCACCTGCAGCGGCCCGTGGCGCCGGCAGCGGCGTCAGACACGCGGACGGGAGCGCGCCCAGGGAGCGATGCGGCGCCGTCGGTCTTCGGAGACCAGGCACCGTCGCAGCCCGTCGCACCGATGAGCCGGATGGCTCGCCGGCGTCAGAGCGCCATTGAACAGCCCGAGCCCACCTCGCATCAGCCCGAGCAGCCACAGGCCTCGGCGCCTCAGGGGTACAGCTCCGCATCTGCGGCCCCGTCCGTCTTCTCCCCCTCAGCACAGGTCGCCGGCGACACTCGCCCCACCCGGCGCTCCCGCAAGGACCTGCGGACCGCCCAGGTCTTCGAGGACACCCAGCAGACGCGGGAGAACCCCGCCGTCGAGAGTGCTGCGCAGCCCCAGGCTCACCGCCCCGAGGACCACTCCGAGAGCTGCCACGACCAGCGCCGCTCTCATCGTGCCCACCAGGCCGCGCCCGCAGAGACACCATCAACGCCCTCGGCGCTGTCGCCCCTGGTTGCGGCCTCACTGGCCGAGTCCACCTCAGGGCTCGGGCCCGCATCCGCTCACCCCACCAGCGCCACGCCGTGGTGGGCCGCTAGTGACACGGCTTCTGCTTCGCCCAGTGACACGCAGCGTCATCGGCACGCAGCCGCGCAGACCGCCCCCGCCGAGCCGGAAGCCGGGGTGACCTCCGAACCTGCCTCCCGATCCGCGGGCCGCCGCCGGCAACGCGCCTCAGCAGTAGCCCCCGCCGGCGCCTCGACCGCCTCGGCCAACCCCGTCGTCGCCTCCACGCCCCACCACGCCGCCTCTTTCGGCGTCCCCGGCACGCAGACGGACGGCGCCGCCACCCAGGCGCCGCGAGCCGAAGCGCCAGCGCCCGTGGAGCTGGCTCCCCAGGCGCCCTCCGCACCCGAGACGCCCCATGAGATCCGGTTCTCGCAGCGGATCACGGACTTCCGCGGCGCCGAGACCATCGAGGTCCCCGAGGTCCGCAAGATCATGGCCGCACGCAAGGCCGGGGTGCCGCTCGCGGATGAGGAGACCATCCACGCCATCAAGGCCGCCCGGAGCGCCAGGAAGACCAAGTCCGCGCGGACGGCCGCCCAGGCCAAGCGAGGCAAGGCAGCCGACGAGGCCGCCGCCCCGACGTCGTCGGTCAGGGCCAAGGCAGCATCGAAGCCGGACACGCACCGCGACTCCTCAACCGGTCCCGCCCCAGCCCGTCCTGTCCGCCGCCGCACCGGCTCCGGGATCCTGGGGCGCACCGCCGTCCTGTCGGTCCTGGCCATGGCCACAGTGCTCGCCCCCTTGTCCAGCCACCTCGACAACACCCCGCTGGCCTCGGCCGCCATGAAGATGCACCCCAGCAGCTCCACCACGCAGAGCCCGGCCGCCGCTGGGACGAAAGCCTCCTCCGTGGCCAGCGCCGTGCTCGGCAGCGACGACCTGGACGACGACTCCGACACCCAGCTGTCCAACGTGCCCGACGCCGCCACCCGGGCCAGGATCCGCGAGGCCTACCAGAACGCTGCCAAGACCTGCTCCTCAGCCACCGGCGCCTCCGGCGACACCAGTGCCTTCAGCTCCAAGCCGCAGCTGTTCTACCCGATGCTTCCGGGCACCTACGAGATCTCCTCCGAGTACGGTTACCGCACCCACCCCACCCTCGGCTACCGCAAGCTGCACGCCGGGCAGGACATGGCCGCTCCCGTGGGGACACCCATCTACGCGGCCGCCGCCGGCACCGTCACCACCGCCGGCATGGTCGACGGCACCGGAACCATCACCATCAAGCACGAGATCGATGGCCAGGTCTGGTACACCAGCTACCTGCACATGTACGAGGACGGTATTTACGTCAAGGCCGGTGACACCGTCACGGCCGGCCAGATGATCGCCGGAGTGGGTAACACGGGCCGGTCCTCCGGTTCTCACCTGCACTTCGAGGTGCGCACCAAGGACGACACCGCCGACGAGTCCACCGTGGAGCCGTGGGGCTGGCTCAAGCAGCACAACGCCGTCGAGCTCACCACCAACTGCAGCTGAGGGAGACCCACTGTGCCGCCTGCCGCGTCACGAACCCGCCGCCCTGCCGTCATCGCCCACCGCGGCGGCGGACGCGAGGTTCCTGAGAACACCTGGAGCGCCGTCGAGCACGTGGCCGCGCTCGGGCTGGAGTGGATGGAGACCGACCTTCGGTTGACCGCCGACGGCGTCGTCGTGCTCAGCCACGACGAGGACCTGTACCGCACCGCGAACGACCCCCGCACCGTCGGCGAGGTCATGTGGGCCGAGCTGGCCGACCTCGACTCCGGCGACGGGCGCGGCTTCGTCCGACTCGACGACGCCCTGTACGCCCATCCGGAGATGAAGTTCAACATCGACCTCAAGGACTCCAGCGTTGTCCAGGCCGCCCTGCAGACGGTGCGCGACGCCCAGGCCCTCGACCGAGTCCGGTTCGCCTCCTTCTCTGCTCGTCGACTGGCCGTGCTGCGCCGCCAGGAGCCACGGGCCATGACCTCACTGGGCGTCAGTGACGTGCTTGGACTCATGCTGCGCAGCGAGGCGGCCGTCCCCCTGCCCCAGACCCGCTGGGGCTGGACCCGCGGCAGGGTCGACGCCGTCCAGGTGCCGGAGAGCTACCACGGCGTCCCGGTGGTCACCCGCCGCTTCGTGGCCTCCGCGCACACCGCGGGCCTGGAGGTCCACGTCTGGACAGTGGACGACCCCGAGCGGATGCGCCACCTGGCCGACCTCAACGTGGACGCCATCATGACCGACGTCCCCAGCCTCGCCCTGAAGACCCTGGGATGACGTTGGACGATAGGGGTCGCACCGCTGAGCAGCGGTGTAAGGAGTCTTGCTCACCTCTATCCTCGGTACTACCATAATGTGGTGAGGTTCGAGTTCAGCGATTCTGCGGACAAGCATGGCGTGCCCCGCTCCGATGCCGAGTACGCCGTCATGCATCACGTCGACTACGAGATCCTCCAACCCCGCCGTGCAGGTGAGCAGTCATTCATGTTCGTCGGTCTGCCCCACCCGCAGGCACTGCGCTACCTCGAAGTCGGCGTTGCCGTTGACGGTCGTGGTCGACGCACCATCTTCCATGTCATGGAGGTCACTGATCTCTACCGTCACCTTGTTCCACCCGTCGACCACTGACCGACCAGATAGAGCCGCTATGTCTCCTGATTCCACACGCGCCCCTTTCACTGATGCTGAGCAGGCCTATTACAACCAGTTCGATGAGGACGTCACCGCGGGCCGCGTGCCCACCGTCGGACGCGGATCCGGCCGTGACGGCTCACGCATCAGCGACACAGATCTTGATGCCATCCTCCGTGGCCGCCCAGGACTCGGACAGGCCCACGCCACCGGCCGTGGACGCTCCCCGCGCCGCCAGGTCCGTCTTCCAGAGCACACCAACGCGGCTCTTGACGCCTATATCGAGAAGCACGGCACTACCGCCAGTGCCGTCATTCGTGATGCCGTTGAGGCTTATCTTTCCCATGAGAACACGCCAGCCGCATGATGACCGGTCTGAGCGATGGACACACGTTGTTCCTGTTCCGTTGTCATGCCTCGAATTACATGAGCGAGCCCCCGCCGCGGGTGGCGACAGGGGCTCGGAGGCGGTGCCCCGGACAGGATTCGAACCTGCGACCTTCTGCTCCGGAGGCAGACGCTCTATCCACTGAGCTACCGGGGCCCGAGGCGTGACTGTACCAGCGTCCCGGTCCCGGTGCGAAACCGGCACGAGACTGCGACATGTCCCACGATGCCCGGCAGCTGTCGGCCTCCCTCGTGATCCGGCCTGTCCGTTGACGGTACGCTGACGCGCGTGACCCCAGAAGAGCTTGCCGCAGCCATCCGCACCGTTCTGGAGGAGGCCTCCGCCGAGGGCTCCCTCGCCCTGACCTCCGCCGAGATTCCCGCCCCCCGCGTCGAGCGCCCTCGCAACCGCGATCACGGTGACTGGTCCACCAACGTGGCCATGCAGCTGGCCAAGAAGGCCGGCACCAAGCCGCGCGATCTCGCTGAGCTCCTCGTCCCGCGCCTTGAGGTCCTCGACGGCATCGTCTCCGTGGAGGTCGCCGGCCCCGGCTTCCTCAACATCCGCCTCGACGCCGCCAGCGCCGGCGAGCTCGCCCGCTCCATCGTCGAGGCCGCAGAGGCCTACGGCCGCAACGACTCCCTGAGCGGCCAGCACATCAACCTCGAGTACGTCTCGGCCAACCCCACCGGGCCGGTCCACCTGGGTGGCGCCCGCTGGGCCGCCGTCGGCGACTCCCTGGCCCGAATCCTGTCCGCCTGCGGTGCCCAGGTCACCCGGGAGTACTACTTCAACGACCACGGCACCCAGATTGACCGCTTCGCCCGCTCCCTGCTGGCCTCCGCCCGCGGCGAGCAGACCCCTGAGGACGGCTACGGCGGCGCCTACATCAGCGAGATCGCCCAGCAGGTGACCGCCGACGAGCTCGCCGCCGGCCGCCCCGACCCGGCCACCCTGCCCGACGCCGAAGCCACCGAGGTCTTCCGCTCCCGCGGCGTCGACCTCATGTTCGCCGCCGTCAAGGCCGAGCTGCACGCCTTCCGCTCCGACTTCGACGTCTTCTTCCACGAGGACTCCCTGCACACCTCCGGCGCCGTCGAGCGCGCCATCGCCCGCCTGCGTGAGCGCGGTGTCATCGAGGAGCGCGACGGCGCCACCTGGCTGCGCACCACCGACTTCGGGGATGACAAGGACCGCGTCCTCATCAAGTCCGACGGCAACGCCGCCTACTTCGCCGCCGACCTCGCCTACTACCTGGATAAGCGCGAGCGCGGCGCCGATTGCGCCGTCTACCTGCTCGGGGCCGACCACCACGGCTATATCGGCCGGATGATGGCCATGTGCGCGGCCTTCGGGGACACCCCCGGCACCAACATGCAGATCCTCATCGGTCAGCTCGTCAACCTCGTGCGCAACGGCGTCCCAGTGCGCATGTCCAAGCGCGCCGGCACCATCGTCACCCTGGAGGACCTGGTCGACGCCGTCGGCGTGGACGCTGCCCGCTACGCCCTGGCTCGTTCCTCCATGGACTCCATGATCGACATCGACCTGGACCTGCTGGCCTCCTCCACCTCCGACAACCCCGTCTACTACGTCCAGTACGCTCACGCCCGCACCCGCAACGTGGCCCGCAACGCCGCCGAGCACGGCGTGAGCCGCGACCCGAACGAGGCGCCCTTCGAGCCCGGTGCCCTGGACGATCCAGCCGACGCCACCCTCCTGGGGGTCCTGGCCCAGTTCCCCGCCACCGTGGCCCAGGCCGCACAGCTGCGCGAGCAGCACCGCGTGGCCCGCTACCTCGAGCAGCTCGCCGCCGCCTACCACGCCTGGTACGGCGCCACTCGCGTCACCCCCCGTGGGGACGACGCCGTGAGCGCCGGGCACGTGGCCCGCCTGTGGCTCAACGACGCCGTCGGTCAGGTCCTGGCCAACGGGCTCGACCTGCTGGGCGTGAGCGCGCCCGAGAGGATGTGAGAGTCGATGACCGACCAGATTCCCGCCGGTGAGCCGCCCCTGGGGGCGCTGGCCTGCCCCGAGCCTGAGGACCGTCCCGACCTGTGGCCCACGACGGCGCGGCGCACGGACGACGGCGAGCTCGCTCTGGGCGGGCTGACCGTCTCCGAGATTCTCGCCGGGGCCCCCAGCCCCGTCTTCGTCCTGGACGAGGCCGACCTGCGCGGCCGAGCAGCCTCCTGGGCCGCCGCCATGCACGAGGAGTTCTGGCCCAGTTACGGCATGGCCGGGGGAGAGGCCTTCTACGCAGGCAAGGCCTTCCTGACCACCAAGGTCGCCCAGTGGGTCCTGGAGGAGGGCATGGGCATCGACACCGCCAGCCGCGGCGAGCTCGCCGTGGGACTGGCCGCTCTGCAGGAGGTGGACGGGGCGGAGGCCACCACGGACGCCACCCGTCTGGGCCTGCACGGCAACGGCAAGACGCAGGCTGAGATCGCCGTCGCCCTCACCCACCACGTGGGCCACCTCGTCCTCGACTCCCTTGAGGAGGTTGACCTCGCCGTCCGCGCCGTGCGAGAGCTGCGCGCCAGCGGCGCCTACGGGGCCGAGGAGACCGGCAAGGTCATGGTGCGCCTGACCACCGGTGTGCACGCCGGTGGCCACGAGTACATCTCCACCGGCCACGAGGACCAGAAGTTCGGCCTCTCCGTCCACGCCGGTACCGCCCGGCAGGCCATCGACGCAATCATCGCCGCCCCCGAGCTCGAGCTGCACGGGCTGCACTCCCACATCGGCTCCCAGATCCTGGACCTGGCCGGCTTCCGGGAGGCCGTCGGCATCGTCCTCACCCTGCGCCACGAGGTCGCCGCAGATACCGGGCACCTGTGCCCGGAGGTCGACCTGGGCGGTGGCTACGGCATCGCCTACACCGGGGCCGACCCGGTGCCGCCCAGCCCGGCGCAGGTCGCCCGCACCCTGGCTGAGGCCGTGCGCGAGACCTGCGAGCGCCTTGGAGACGAGGTCCCCACCGTCTCCATCGAGCCCGGCCGTGCAGTCGCCGGCCCGACGACGGTCACCCTCTACACCGTCACCGGCCTCAAGCACGTCGAGCTGGGGGAGGGGGCCTCACGCCTCTACGTCAGCATTGACGGCGGCATGAGCGACAACATCCGCCCCGCCCTCTACGAGGCCGCATACACGGCCCTGGTCGCCAACCGCCGCCCCAACCCGCAGGCCGGGCTGGTGCGCAGCCGGGTGGTGGGCAAGCACTGCGAGTCCGGCGACGTCGTCGTGCGTGACGTGGACCTGCCCGCCGACCTGGCCGTCGGCGACGTGCTGGCCGTTCCCGCCACTGGTGCCTACGGGCGCTCCATGGCCTCCAACTACAACCTCTTCACCCGCCCCGGCGTGCGCTGGGTGCGCGAGGGCGAGTCGGGCTGGGTCCTGCGCCCCGAGACCATCGAGGACCTCATTCGCCTCGAGGGCTGAGGTCTCCGTTCGGTCATTCGCTGAAGCGCCGTCGTTCCAGGAACGATTCCTGCAACGACGGCGTTTCTGCATGTGTCCTGATAAAATAATGAGTCGAGTCTGAAAACGACAATATTCTTAAAGAAGACTGAGTGTATCTGCTTCGAAGTCCGGGTGGATGGTCAATTGTTTTGGAGGGCTGACACAACTGCACTGCGGCCTGCCTGACAGGGGCGGCACAGGGTTGGCATAGCTTGACGGTAGATGACTTGTAGGATTCCTACAAAATAACGAGTTGACGCTTGTCAGAATAGGCAAATTCAGATGTGATGAGACTGTGACGTCGTGCGTGTTTTGAGTGTTCCCTATTCCCAAACAGTCGGTTTGTGACACAGTGGTCTTGGTCATCACGGGGCGGCCTTTCCTTCTCCTGAACAGACGGTGGGAACGTTCGGTGATGCTTCACAAGGCAGACCCTTGTCATCTATGCCAGGAATCCGGAGAACCCATGAACACCATGTCCACGGGCGCCGCCTCTCGGCCGGCCCTCACACGAGGGGCGGTGAGGGGGGCCGCCGCCATCCTCACTCTCTTCCTTGTCGCGATCCTGTCTCAGTTCGCTCCTCAGGCGAGCGCTGAGCAGAACAAGAGCGTCAACGTCACCAACCTGTCTCTGACTCGGGTGGACGGCAACAACATTGAGCAGGAAGGGAAGCTCAACACCTACGACCTCGCCCGCCTCAGCTTCGACTGGAGCGGCGTCGACGCCAACCTCAAGAGCGGCGACTCCTTCACGATCGGTCTGGGTGAGTACTTCACCAACCTGCAGAACAGCGAGACCCACCCGATGACCGTCGAGTACGGCGGCAAGGATGTCGAGGTCGGTACCTGCACCCTGACCGTCAAGGATGTCACCTGCACCTTCAACTCCAAGGTTGACGAGCTCAAGGCCGCCGGCTTCCACAACTTCAAGGGTTCCGGCTCCGCCCTGGTGTCCGTCGCCAAGGCCACCGACGTGCAGTCCGTTGACTTCACCGTCAACGGCGTCACCACCACCGTCACCCTGCCCGGTGGCGGCGGCATCGGCGGCCCCAAGGAGAGCGACTGGGAGCTCACCAAGTGGGCCTCCAGCTTCTACAACAACTACAAGGAGCTGACCTGGGGTGTGAACTTCGGGACCAACCAGACCACTGGTGACAAGCTCGGCAAGACCTTCGACGGCTCCCGCCAGAGCATCGTCTTCACCGACACCCTCGGTGGCGGCATGACCTTCAACCAGGCTGACTCCACCCGCACGGTCCTCAACCTGCGCCCGGCTGACGGCAAGTCCATCCCGCTGACCAACGCCGCCGGCCAGGACGCCACCACCCAGTACGGTGACTACGACGTCAAGGTCACCTACTCCCAGGACGGCCGCACTGCGACCTACGAGGTGACCGGTCCGTTCCAGAACGGCACCAACTTCACTCTGGAGTACCCCGTCTCCTTCGTGGACGCCAACGGTAACGCCGTCGCCGCCACGCGGGGCACCTCCTACGAGAACACCGTTAACCTCAACGGCACGGACCTGACCAGCACCCAGAAGCAGTCCTACGTCCAGTACTTCGACATCTCGGTCCAGATGGAGCCCGGCTTCGGCAGCTTCAACGTGACCAAGGTCATCGAGGGTGAGGCCGCCGCGAAGGCCGCCGGCTCCAGCTTCGTCGTCGACGTCGCCTACGAGCTGCCGGCCGCTGCCAGCTCCTACCCGGACTGGAAGGCTCCCGAGGGCCAGAAGGCCACTGGCGAGGGCCGCACCGGAACCTCCTCCGTCACGGTCAAGCCCGGTGAGCCGGTCGCCTTCGACGGCACCTTCCCCGTGGGCACCAAGGTCACGCTCACCGAGGACCCCTCCAAGGCCCAGCCCGCCGCTTCCGGCTTCAGCTGGGGTGAGCCGGTCTTCACCATCGACGGCCAGAAGACCAACACCTTCACCGTCCGTGACCAGGAGATCGTCAAGGTCTCTCTGACCAACACGACGACGACCACCTCGACGCCGCCGACGACCACGCAGACTCCGCCCGCGGTGACCACGCCGCCGACGACCACGCAGACCCCGCCCACCACGGTGGACAACCCGCCTGCCACCCCGCCGACCACCACGCAGCAGCCGCCGAGCACCCCGGGTGCTCCGGTGCCGCCCACCTCCACCCCGAAGACGCCGAACGGTGGTACCCCGCCGCTGGCGCACACCGGTGCTAACGCTGTTGCGCTCGTGCTGCTCGCCGGCGCCGGCCTGGGTGGCGGTGCCCTCCTGGTGGCTCGTCGCCGCAACGCCTCCTGAACGCGGGTAACCGCTTCTCGAGCCTGAACGCTCTGTCATCAGAGCCCATCCAGTGGCCCCGACCCGGTTGAACCGGGTCGGGGCCACTGGCCGTCTGCGCCCAGGGGGCGGACAGTATCCCGCAGGCTTCGCTCGCGGTACCTGCCGGAAGCAGGAGATCCTCGTCCGATCGTCTCAGCCATAGGGAGGAGGAGCCCTTCTCGCCAATCGTTCTCCTGAGGGGCGCTTATCGCAGCGCTGCTTTCTAACCTGAAGGCATGAGCGCAGCAACCTCCTCCTCTCCGTCCACACTGACCTCCTTCCTCTCCTCCCTGGAGCAGCCGCCTCCGGCCTGGGGGTACTCCGACAGCGCGGCCGCCCCGACGTCCATGGGCCTGGGCCGGGTGATCACTCGGCTGCTCAAGCAGATCATCTGGCGGCGTTGAGCGCCTTCACTTCGCGCGCCGTCACAGGTGGGCGCCGGAAGCAACCTGCCCGGGCCCATCAAGCCGGGGAGCACGGGACCTGCCGTGTGTCCTCAGGCGGACACGCAAGCGCTTCACGGTCGATGGCCCTTATGCTGGCCCGCGGCGATGGTCATCGCCGGTGAGCGGTCGGTTGACCGCGCCTGCCGATCGGCCCATCGCATGACGCAGTCGAAGTGCCCACGCGCGGCACGCAACACAGCACACACAGCAAGGTGGTCATTCCGTGGCTCAAGACCTCTCACCCGCCCAGCGCACACTCTCCGTCGGCGTCCTCGGCGCCGGGACCGTCGGCAGCCAGGTCATTCGCCTCCTCACCGAGCAGGCCGACGACTTCGCCGCCCGCTCCGGCGCGCGTCTTGAGATCACGGGCGTCGCCGTCCGCGATGTCAACGCGCCGCGTGACTTCGCCGTCCCCCAGGACCTCCTCACCGATGACGCCACCGCTGTCGCCACCGGGAACGACCTGGTCATCGAGCTCATCGGCGGGATCGAGCCGGCCCGCACCCTCACCCTGGCCGCCTTCAAGGCCGGGGCCAGCGTCATCACCGGCAACAAGGCCCTCATCGCGGCCCACGGTCCCGAGCTCTACACCGCCGCGGCGGCCGCCGGCACCGACTTCTACTACGAGGCCGCCGTCGCCGGAGCCATTCCCGTGGTCTACGCGCTGCGCGAGTCCATGGCCGGCGACCGCGTCACCAGCGTGCTCGGCATCGTCAACGGCACCACCAACTACATCCTCGACGAGATGAGCACCAAGGGCCTGTCCTTCGAGACCGCCCTGGCCACCGCCCAGGAGCTCGGCTACGCCGAGGCAGACTCCACCGCCGACGTCGACGGTCTGGACGCCGCCGCCAAGGCCGCCATCATCGCCTCCCTCGCCTTCCACACCCGGGTGGGCCTCGACGACGTCTCCGTCGAGGGCATCCGCAAGGTCACCGCCGACGACATCCGCGAGGCCCACGCCTCGGGCTGCGAGCTCAAGCTGCTCGCCATCGCCCAGCGCCGCGAGGACGAGCATGCACAAGGCGTCTCCGTGCGGGTCCACCCCGCCCTCGTGCCCAACGACCACCCTCTGGCCAGCGTTCACGGCGCCTACAACGCCGTCCTGGTCGAGGCCGAGAGCGCCGGGCGCCTCATGTTCTACGGTCAGGGAGCAGGGGGAGCCCCGACGGCCTCCGCGGTCCTGTCCGACGTCGTCGCCGCCGCCGCCCACCGGGTCCACGGCGGTCAGGCCCCCCGCGAGTCCTCCTACGCGAGCCTGCCGGTCCTCGGCCCCGAGGCCGCCGTCACCCGCTACCAGATCCAGCTGCGCTCCGACGACGCCGTCGGCTCCCTGGCCGCAATGGCCTCCGTCTTCGCCGAGAACGGGGTCTCCATCAACTCGGTGCGCCAGAGCGCCTACGTCACCTCCGACGGCAGCCAGGACCAGGCCGTCGTCACCTTCGTGACCCACCCGGCCCCCGTCTTCCACCTCGACGCCGCGGTCGAGGCGCTACGAGTCTCGGACCGGGTCGCCGAGGTCGTCTCCATCCAACGTGTCGAGGGTGAGTGACATGCGCATCGTCTACGAGTGTGCGGCCGTCCGGGTCCCGGCCACGACGGCGAACATGGGGCCAGGCTTCGACTCCTTCGGCATGGCCTTCCGCTACTACGACGAGGTCTCGGTGCGGCCGATCACCGGCACCACCCGCGTCATCGTCGAGGGCGTGGGCGCAGAGACGGTCCCCACCGATGACAACAACCTCGTCGTGCAGGCCCTGCGGGCCGGCCTCGACGCCGTCGGCGCCCCACAGGCCGGCTTCGAGATGCGCTGCGTCAACCGGATCCCCCACGGCGGGGGTATGGGATCGTCCGCCAGCGCCGCCGTGGCCGGACTCATGCTGGCGCGCGGCCTCATCTCCGAGCCGGAGGCCCTCAGCGACGACCGGATCTTCGCCCTGGCCACCGACTTCGAGGGCCACCCCGACAACGTCGCCCCGGCCGTGTTCGGAGGCGCCACCGTCGCCTGGGTCGAGCGCGGCGGGCACCCGCGTATGGCGCCCATGCCCGTGGACGCCACCCTCGGGGTGAGCCTGCTCATCCCGCCGGCGACGACGCGCCTGTCCACCAAGGAGGCCCGTCAGGTCCTGCCGGTCTCCGTTCCGCGCGAGGACGCCCTGTTCAACACCTCCCGGGCCGCCGTGCTCATGCTGGCGCTCGCCGGACGCCCCGACCTGCTCATGGCCGGCACTGAGGACCGGCTCCACCAGGAGTACCGACGCGGGGTCCTGCCCGCCTCGATGGCGGTCATGGACTCCCTGCGCGAGCAGGGCTATCCGGCCGTCATCTCCGGTGCGGGCCCCACGGTGCTGGTCCTGTCCACGCTGGCCGACCAGACCCGTTTCGCCCTGGAGAACCACGGCTGGAGCGTGCTCAGCCCCGGAATCGACACCCGCGGGGCGGTCCTGACCTCCTGATCCGCGCGAACGGCTTTTTCGTCCGCCTCTCGATCGAGGGCGTCCTCGAGTCCGAGGACGCCCGCGATCTGCGTCCGCCTCGAATCTCCGGTGAGGTGTGCTGTCTCCTCACTTCTGAGACATGTGGGGGTTATGACTTCTGAGGTACTCGCTCGGAGGGGAACCAGGGGCAGGCTGGTGGTCCTGGAGGCGAGGGTGGCCTCAAGGCGGTGGCCTCAAGGCGAGGCCTGACGGGGTGTGGGTGTCCATGGTGCTGACATCACAGGCGCACCGGCGCCGCCCGCCGCAGAAGAACCGCAGGATTCCAACGATCTGCGCCGGGCGTGTCGACGCCGGGCTTGTTCATGTCAGCGCTGTGGACACCGGGCCGCGCA
>NZ_KV810973.1:0-204 GCF_001812965.1 Actinomyces sp. HMSC075C01 | reverse complement strand
GCCACAGCTGCCTCCGACCCTGCGTCGTCTGCCGTGCCCAGCCCCCGCCACCTGGGTCCCATCACACGTCACCAATGTCATGACCTCAAACATCGAGCTCTATCTGGCGCCCGCGCGAAGGCCCGCAGGTCATGGTTCAACGCCGGCTCCGCCCCGAGTCGCCCCGAGTCGCCCCGAGTCGGTCTACTCCACGAGGGTCGGGAT
>NZ_KV810972.1:0-78798 GCF_001812965.1 Actinomyces sp. HMSC075C01 | reverse complement strand
CAAAACACCCCAAACACCCCTATGAATAAGCCTCTATGGGTTGGTGGGACAGGATCATCCCCGCTCGCGCGGGGTTTACTCTTCCTGCTGCCGTCAGAGAACAGCGCCGCGGGGATCATCCCCGCTCGCGCGGGGTTTACTCGCGGCTGCCGTCACCCTTCTTGTCCCTCTCGGGATCATCCCCGCTCGCGCGGGGTTTACAGAGAGACTAGCACGTCCTGAAGGTTGCCGACCGGATCATCCCCGCTCGCGCGGGGTTTACACCTCGACGCGCGCGAACACGGTAGAGCCGGCCGGATCATCCCCGCTCGCGCGGGGTTTACTGCCTCAAAGTCATAGTCTGAGGCGTCGAGCCGGGATCATCCCCGCTCGCGCGGGGTTTACCCGGTCCCGGCCACCACAGTGGTCTGGGTGAGGGGATCATCCCCGCTCGCGCGGGGTTTACCAGTTTATCTCACCAGAGGAGTTCACGGAGCAGGGATCATCCCCGCTCGCGCGGGGTTTACCCCATGGCCTCATACGCCCAATCCTGGAAGTCGGGATCATCCCCGCTCGCGCGGGGTTTACACACGCAAGCCGACCGGGCAGGTCTCCTGGCCGGGATCATCCCCGCTCGCGCGGGGTTTACAGTCGCGTCAGCGACGACGAGCTCGACGCGATCGGATCATCCCCGCTCGCGCGGGGTTTACCAGAGCAAGTACCAGGATGTGTACATTAAGCCGGGATCATCCCCGCTCGCGCGGGGTTTACACGCGCATCGCTTGCGCCATGATGTAGATGTCGGGATCATCCCCGCTCGCGCGGGGTTTACCCTTTCGGGCATATGCGGTAATAAATGCGCCCAGGATCATCCCCGCTCGCGCGGGGTTTACCGCCTCCATGAGGCGCGCTAGGACGATCCTGGGGGATCATCCCCGCTCGCGCGGGGTTTACGATCACCCCGTGACTCTGGAGAAGCTCTCCCGCGGATCATCCCCGCTCGCGCGGGGTTTACCTATGCCGCCACCGCCTATGACGTTTCTCTCACGGATCATCCCCGCTCGCGCGGGGTTTACGATTGGGTTGGGCTCCTGTGCCCTCCCGATGACGGATCATCCCCGCTCGCGCGGGGTTTACCAGGCACTCGACATCATGACCGACACGGCCGTGGGATCATCCCCGCTCGCGCGGGGTTTACGCGCCGCGGTAGGCGTTGCCCCCTCGGGCCGGCGGATCATCCCCGCTCGCGCGGGGTTTACCTCCACGACCAGCGGGCCGAGTAGTGGTTGCCGGGATCATCCCCGCTCGCGCGGGGTTTACCTCAAATCATTGGTCTGGGCCTGGCTGACGACGGGATCATCCCCGCTCGCGCGGGGTTTACGCGTAGGAGACGTTGAAGAGCACGGCCAACGCGGGATCATCCCCGCTCGCGCGGGGTTTACTTTGTGCACAGAAAGGGAGATTAATGGGATTTCGGATCATCCCCGCTCGCGCGGGGTTTACGCAATGACGCGTCTCTTGACTACCATAAGCGCAGGATCATCCCCGCTCGCGCGGGGTTTACCCAGGAGTGGACACCCCGGCGGTGTCGTGGTTCGGATCATCCCCGCTCGCGCGGGGTTTACCCGCCACCGAGTCCACGCGGGTCAAGGACTCCTGGATCATCCCCGCTCGCGCGGGGTTTACCACAAATCCATTAACCGTTTCGGTACCTACGTGGGATCATCCCCGCTCGCGCGGGGTTTACCATTCCAGCTGGCGCACGAAGTCGAACTCGGTGGGATCATCCCCGCTCGCGCGGGGTTTACCCTGTCTCGGCTAAGCCTGAGGACCTGATTCTTGGATCATCCCCGCTCGCGCGGGGTTTACTACGGATACGAGTCCTCTGCTATACGAATGTGCGGATCATCCCCGCTCGCGCGGGGTTTACCAGCGGCTGTATCCGACTTCGGCGGCGCACGCGGGATCATCCCCGCTCGCGCGGGGTTTACAAGCCATTCTGAGCGCCTTTCAGGGCCAGTCCCGGATCATCCCCGCTCGCGCGGGGTTTACCCGTCAGCGGACACCCTCTTCTTGACCAGACCCGGATCATCCCCGCTCGCGCGGGGTTTACGCTTGCGGATCCTTGGAATCCCAACGACGAGCCACACTACCAGACCTCGTTTGCCTTCACTGCCGACCTAGCGCTCGCTCCGCAGAGTTCCGATAGCGTCGTCGTCTCGCAGCGATCGACCAGGACTCCTTCGGAGGCTTGACGGCGCCGGGGATCGCCTGCGATCCCTCGATCTGCCGGTACGGGGTGCGCATGACAAGGCACCCTTCGATATCGACCGGTTCACGTTCGTGCGCCAGGGAGGCGATCTCGAACCGTTGCTCGGATCGCACCGACCAGATCAGTAGAGCCCGTCCCTCCCCGATGTATGCGCGCACCAGCTCCCACAACTGCTCTCGCACTCGAGCTGAGAGATGCCCGACGAAGACCCCAGGAGAGACCTCTAACAGCCAGCGGGTCATAGAGCCCCGCAACGAGGCAGGGGCAGCGGAGAGAACCAGGACTACCATCCCCCTGCGTCCTCTCCGGCGTAATTCGCCCCACCAGCTACAGCACGCTGCTGATAGTCCCACAGGGAGACGACGTTGATGCTCATGTCTTCCAGATCGTCAACCTCAAGCAAGCGGTAGATATCTTTGACCGTCCGTTCGATGATCTTGAGCTCGAAGACCTTGTCCCGAACTCGCCTGCGAGTGGTCCCAGTGAGGTCATCCATCCCCTCAGAGACGACATCGAAGGCGATGGGGATCGTCGTCTCCGCCTTGTACAGATCGGCAACGTCGTACACGAAAGACCGCTCATGCCCGGTGTGGACGAAGCCGAGCCCCGGAGAACAGCCCAGGGAGACGATCACCCCGTGGACGACGCCGTACAGGGCGGCGTGCGCGGCTGAGAGCGCCTGGTTGATCGGATCCGACGCTTCAAAGTCATCGGGACGGTAGTCGCGTCGAGTCCAGGGGACCCCGGTACGTCTGGAGTTGTCTCGATACACCTCGCGAACCCGAGCGCCTTCCCGGCCCCTGAGCTGCTGCATGGTGAGCCCCTCGACGTTTTCACCGCTGAAACGCATGCAGTACATCTCGCGCGCCACCCGAAGTCGCTTCTGGGGAGAGGAGACCCTGGCCGCTTGCTCCACCAACAGTCGGGTGGAGGTAGCCAGGGAGCGGCCGTGCGCATAGTAGCGCACGCCACGTTCACCAACCCAGACCGCCGTCGTCCCACACTCGCCGAGCAGGCTCATCGCCTGGTGACTGACCGACGTTCCCGGGCCGAGGAGGACGGCGACCAGCGAGGCAGCGGGAACGCGGATGGTGCCCTGGTCGTTGCGTGCGGTCAGGGCACCATCCTCCCGATGCACCACGCAGTGCTCCAGGTAGAGGAAGGACATCCGGTCCTGGACCCGGGGCAGCGCCGTCACCGGAACCGGCAGCATCCTGACCATAATCAGGCCTTCCGCACCCGGGCGAGCGTCATGAGCCCGCAGCCGTAGGCCTTGGACCGGCCGATCCCGGAGACGAGCGCACGGCGCAGGGACTCGGGATCGGTGACACGCAGAACACCTTCGTAGACGGTGCGGTTGATAGTCACGCGGTCGTACCCCTCGCCCCCTGGTCGTCGCCGGCTGAAAACGGGGCGTTCCCGGTGCGTGACCAAGACGGCCTCATCAATCCCCCCGCCATCATCAGGGTCCACGGGCATAAGCTCGAAGCCGAATCGTGGGGTGCGTTCAATAAGCCACTGCCGCTGCTGTTCAACGGTGACGTGCCCATACCGCTGTCCGCGCACTCCCGGTCCCTTCGAGGCCGAGTAGGACGGGTTCGCCGCAAGACGGAAGGCCCACAGCTGCCCTGTATCCAACGAGGTGAGGAACGGCGAGTAGTCCAGGGTCCGCGGCTGGGTGCCGACCGCCCCCGCCTCCGCGACGAGCTGAGAGCAGTCAGGCTCCAACGGTGAGAGTACGTACAGCGCCGTTGTCTCGCCTCGGTCGACCCGCCACAGGACGCGTCCGGGTCCGTTCCCGTCATGACCTCCGGTGGCACTCATGACGACGGCGTGCATGGCCTGAGACGACCCCAGAAACTTGCGTGCAAGGCGACGCTCCGGGGCCAGCTCGATCTTTGTTAGGAACACTGGTTCGCCTCCTCCAACGCAAGCATGGGATCATGTGCGTCCGCTTCAGGCACACCAACCTGCACCATGAGCCGTTCAACCTGGCGGAAGTCATAGTCGCGGCGTCGCGGATCGAAGGAAACCGGTACATCACGACTGCCGCGAGCCGAGCCCCGCTCCCCTACGGGTACGGCCTCCTGGTCGATCAGCAGCTCCGCGTCAAAGACACGGCTGCGATGCCGTTTCTGGAACCACGGTGAAGCGAGCCAGGGCTCGGTCCGAAGCACATCGAGCAGCGACGCCTCCCGAAGGCCCAGGGACACGGGAGGCGTCGGCGGGCAGGAGCGCCTCCCGAGGTATAGCGGGAAAGCCGGATGGTGAAGCGCCTCGTCAATGCCCTCCAGGAGGGGACGATCACCTTCGATACCTGCGAGGAAGACGGCGTCGGCGAGGTAGTACCGGCCCGACAGGGGCATGGAGTCCTTGCCGTCGAGGGTGCGTGCCGTGTGGAAGTCCCTGATGACTCGACCGGGCTGGTCCTTGCGCACCCCGAACCGCAGGGACAGGAGATCCTCGATCGGGTCCGTCCGGCGTCGGCCGACAGCGGCAGCCAACATGCCAATGATGCCGCTCTTGGACGGCTCAAGCTCGGTGGAGCGGACGGTGAAACGAGATTTCACCCCCCAGGCCTGCATAGGTCCTGCGAGTCGCAGGAGGAGGACGGTCATCAGGATCGCTCCTCATGGCTCACTCGGGAATCCACTACCTGACGGACCCGATCGGGCAGGTTGACGAAGGACACGCGCTCACCGAGCGAGGAGACGGTGTCTGAATCCTTGAGGGCAACGACGAAACTGCTCAGTGGCGTCACCCCGTAGTTCTTCTCGATCATCTTAGTGTACTGAGCGAGCGCCCCCACTGAACGGTCGACGTAACCGGTGCCGGAGGCCTCCGGCACCGGTTCCTCGAAGGCACCAACGAGGGAAACGGGTTGGTCGTCACGGATAGAAACAACGATGACTTCCGGGAGGGTCCGGTTGGCGAACGTGTTCTGCTTCCCTGTGGGCATGGACAGGCAGAAGCCCCTGATGAAGACCTCAAGCGCTCGCAGTGCCGCCTCACCGTCCCCGAGGTTCTCAACCAGCATGTCGAGATTAACGGTGGAGTAACGGTACATGGTGGCCGAGGAGAACTCCACCGTTCCCATCATTCCGGCACCGGCGTCCTCCTCCTCTGAGCGGTCCTTCTCATCGTCGACGGCGGTGAAGAAATCGTACTCGTTCTCAGCGGCGTGTGTGGAGATAGCGTGGGCCACCTGGCAGGCGGCATCAACGTTGAGGTCTGTGTCGTCGGCGACCATGCGTCCAAACAATGCGATATCGACGGCGTGCGTTTCCTTGAAGATCTTCTTGACTGCCTTGGCGTCGAGCGCCTCACCGTCGCGGACTGAGGCAACAGCCAGCTCTGCCAGGCGCGCGATCTGGCTGGCGGACAGGAACAGAAGGTATCCGGACTCCTGAGTCCCGTCTTTCTTGCCGCGCGGAGGTGAGAGCTTGATCTTGGCCGCCTTGAACACTCCCTCGGCGAGCGCAGTAGCGTTCTCCGCGAGTTCAGGTGCATCCTTTGCAATCGCCGAGCCCAGCACCTCGACGACTCGCTTCGTGCGTACGCCGACGTCATCGGCGTCCAGCAGGTCATTGAAGTACAGACGCGTTGCTCGTTTCCAGGACTGGCTGGAGACCCGCAGACGGCGGACGCCGCCGTATACAGCAGATTTGGGTGAGCCCGAGTCGTCTCGGTTGACGCAGGAGGGCGGAAGGTTCTGGATGATGTGAATATCGATGTAGGTGCTCATTGTCAGTTCTCCGGGGTTGGCTCGGTTATCGTTGAGTTGGTTGCAGATGCCAGGGTGGTATCGTCGGAAGAGGCTAAGGAATCGGCAGACAGGAACTGGTACTCCCGTGACCAGGTCAGGCGAACCTTTCTGGCTCCGCCCGGTTGCTGGAAGTGAAGGATGTCGTCTGCGAGCATGGCGTGATCCAAGGTGATGCTCCGGGCTCGGAGCAGCGAGATGAAGCCCCGCAGGTGGTGACGCAGCTCGGTGACGGTCGTCGAGGTGACCAGAGCGTTGAATCGCGCCCGGGCCGAAGGATTCTCGTCGTCCGGTGGACCGATCAGGCTGCGGGCGGCATGGCCGAGCCCTCTTCCGGGCACGAACATGGGTTCGGTCCGTGACTGCTGGTGCACGGCATAGAGCGTCATCGCAGTATGGACGGCAGTCTCCTCCCATGTGGGGGCGTCACCTGCATAGTCGGGAACGTGGACGCTCGTGAGTTCCCAGATCTCGGGAAGCTCACCGGGCGGCCTGTTCGCGCCCTTGCGCAGAACGGCCAGCTCACCGCGTGCTCGCGCCTCATTGCGCCGATAGCGGGCTTGCAGGCCCTCCTGCCTCTTCGTTCCACCAATGCGCTGGTCGACGAGGCGGCCGGCATTCTCCTCCAGCCGCGGACGGTAGGGCCGCTGGCGCGCTCCAGGCAGCGCTGCTTCTGCAGGGTTGGCGTGTGTACTGGTATCCGACACAGTCATGCCGGTGTCCTTTCTTCATTCATATTGTTCTCAGCGATACTGTCTTGCTGCGCAGGTGCCGGTACAGCCACATTCAGAGCACGGCGGAAGAAGAACAACGCCTTGCCGACGTCCATCCGCCCCTTCCCCTCTCCACGCCCGGCGAAGGCGGTGTCTGGCACAGCGGATGCCAGCGCTTCCTGCTGTCCCCATGCCTCGGAGCGCAGCAGATTGCGCCACAGGTCGTGCGCACTGACCGGCTCGGCTTCGTCCAGAGAGGCGAGCCATCGGGGGAAACGCTCATCGATGACCTGGTAGAAGGCGGCACTGGCATGCTCGCGCGCAGCCGATGCCGTATCCGGGCTCCCACCGCGAGCACGGTCCAGGTTCCCAGCCAGGTTCCGCAGTGCGGAGGCGACATGCTCCGTCTCCTCCATGGCGTCGTGCACAACGGCGAGCAGGCGCCTGTTCTCGGGATCGAGCAGACCCGCCGGCAGCGACAGGACGTCGTCGACGAGCTCGGCGACGGTCGACTCGTTGCTGCCGTACTCGACGCCGACGGCACGTAAAGGAATGAGACCTCCTACAGGCACGATTCTGCGACGCATGAGCTCCTGATAGAAGGAGACGACACCTGGAGAACGGTATCGTGTCACTTCCCCTGCGCCTTTTACCGTCACCTTCGGGCTCAGCTGAGCCACGACGGTTGACAGCCCCCGCCAGAATGCTCTGTCCGTCGGCAACTTGCACGGCATGTAGACGGGCGTTTTGAGCTTCTTGGTCTGGGGTTCGGAGAAGCGCCATGCGGACATCGGTTCCACCAGATACCGGTTCTGAGGCGTTGCCTTGTCGCCATTGCCGAGGAAAAGACCGGTGACTCCCTCATCGCCTCCGTGCAGCAGCACGCGGCGCGTCTGCCACGTGTAGCAGGACACGGGCCCCGTAGGTTCCAGGTCGTGGGAACCCGCCGGGCCATCACTCTCGTGCTCCCACGGAGCAAGATCCTGCTCTGGGTCGACATCGACCAGATCGGAGAGCTCCTCACAGACAACGGTGTTGAGGAGCAGCGTCTGCTCCAGGCTTTCGCCCGCCACGGTCACGGTGCCGATCTGCCCTGTCCACCCGGGGCCGATTGGGTACCCCTTTCCCCCTTTGACCTGGGGATCTCCGACGGCTCCGGTGCGAATGCCGGACGGGTCGAAGGCGTGGACGTGAACCAGCCATCTGGCCGCCTCCGCCCAGCCGATGGATTCCAGACCTTGAGCAATACGAGTCGTGAAGAAGGGATTTCCGTTGGGGACGTCCGCGATGAGGGACTCCAGCCCCGAGATCTTGCCCGATGCCGCGTGGATACCTGCGACCTGGAAGAAGGGGCGATCCGGGTCGCGCAGGTCGAAGCGCTCCCGGTAGCGCTCCAGGTAGGTACTGGCGTCCCGTCCCAAGCGCTCGGGCTCCTCCCAGTACTCCCTCCAGGTGTCCAGGTCCTCCGGCCCATCCATGGTGCGGTGGCAGATGGCCAGCAGCAAGCGCAGGATGGCCACATCCTGGCTGGCGATCTCGCCGTGGATCCCGGCGATGTCCGTCGCCTCCTGGAACAAGGCGAGGAGAGAGACCTCGTCGGGAGCGCCGTCGAGCCGGGTCACCCGAATCCAGGGCTCGTCAAGAAGATTGAAACGCTGCGTCATTCTGATTGGACCTCCTTGAGCCCGGTGGATGGGGAGTACTCGAGTACCGTGTCGGCCAGTTGCGCCCGGCCCTTATCCAGGAGAAGGAACAGCTGTCCGCGGAGCTGCGGATCATCCTGCCAGGCGGGTACGACACGTATTTCCAGCTCATCAATGACCTGGTCGATCCTGCTCGGGTTGCTCAGACGCGGGGGCAGCCTCACGGCAGACAGGGCCATGGCGCGGGCGATCTTCTTGTCCGGGGCACGGTCTGTGGGGATCATAGCTCCTGGAGCCTCCGGTGCGGATGGCAGGGTGCGTAACTCCTCCTGACCGCCTACCCGGCGCAGGTCCAGGAGGATGACCTCCAGGGAGTCCTCACCGTCGCGGACCTGGGCGCGTCCCCTCTCCTCGTTGTCGGAGGCCGTCACGTGCAGCCAGCCGATCAGGGAGGCACCCTTCCCTCTCCGCTCGGGCTCATTCAGAAGGAATCCCTGAGCAGCCTCGTGCTTCGCACGGTTACTCGTCGCGTACTTCTCTCGAGCTCGGTCGATGGCTTCCCTCCACGACGGCGGTACTGGGGCATCGGGACCGTAGACGGCCTCAATGAGGTCGTGGACATCATCGGGAACCGTGACGATGCCGGAGCCGTCGATCGCCCGGTCCAGTGCGGCCGCGCTCATGAGCATGTCCTGCTCGCCATAGATCGCCTTGGCCCCCGGTTCCAACGAGAGCTCGGGAGACGACATCGATGGCAGCCAGTCGATGTAGCAGACGGGCTCGGCAAGTCGGGGCGGCCGCCGCCGCTGGTGACGGTGCAGGCGTCCCATGCGCTGGAGGACCAGGTCGATGGGAGCGAGGTCAGTGACGAGCAGGTCGAAGTCGACGTCGAGAGACTGCTCGACGACCTGGGTGGCGACGACGATGGCTCTGCGCGGGCGCTTTCCAGCCTTGCGCGGAGGACCAAAGCGGTTAAGAAGATCCTTGTCCTTGGCGAGCCGGTCGCCGATCGTGAACCGGGCGTGGTTGAGACTGACGTCCTCACCAAAGTGCTCGCGCAGCCGCTCATAGGTCTCCTGGGCGCGCCGCACCGTGTTGCGTACCACCAGCGCGCAGCCGCCGTCGACGAGGGCCTCCTCCAAGAGCGGGATCAGAGCGTCCTTCGTAAGCCGTCTGAGCCGGACTGTGCTGCGTCGTCCCGACGCGGTCGGGACGACCTCAGTGCGCTCCTCACTAGCAGTGACCAGGCAGGGGAAGGGAGTGTGCACGTTCTCAGGGGCGGGACGCCGGCGGACGCGCTTACCTGCTACCAGGCGCAGGCCCCGTCGGTAGGCATCGACCATGGCGGAGCAACGGGCCTCGGACAGTGTGGCAGACAGGAGCACCACTGGCACCCCGTAGGCTGCGAGCCAGGTCAGGACCCGGTCCAGGTAGACGTTCATGTACGTGGAGTAGGAGTGCACCTCGTCGACAATGACGACCTTGCGGGACAGTCCCAGGTGTCGCATGGCCAGGTGTGGGGAACGCATTGCCCCGAACAGCAGGTGGTCCACGGTAGTGACGACGAAGTCCGACAGCATCGACTTCTTGCGTCCGCTGAACCAGGCCAGGATCGCCAGGTCGGCTCTGCGGCCGTCCTCGGAGTCTGCGGCACGGCCCGTTCGAGCCTCTTCCTCGTCCCATCCGATCCCGATAGGGCGTGGGCTCTCGCCGGTCGAGTCGTCAAGCGATCCAAGGAGCCGGTCACGGATCTCGTAACCGCGGCGTCGCAGAAGCTGCGCCTCCTTGTTGAGTCGAGACCGTCCGTGCAGGAGCTGAGCCGCGAACTCCGACGGCGCCCCCTTACCGGCGTAGGCCTCCTCAATGTTCTCCAGCCAGTTGAGCTCGCGGGAGAACATGGCGTCCGTGGTCGCCTGGGTGGGGAGGGCGAAGAGGATTCCGGAGCGGCGTGTGCGGGCGGCGAGCACCTCGGCGGCCATGAGAGCCGCCTCAGTCTTCCCTCCTCCCGTGGACTCCTGGACGATAAGCATGCCCGGCAGGCCCATGGTGCGGGCGGCCTGGAGTGTGCGGGCCTGGACGTCGGTGGCGCGAGCACCATCGGGCAGGTTGAAACGACTGGTGAGCAGACAGTCGGGAGCGGCGCCCTCGTCGCGGGGACGCCATGGTGCGGGGATCTCCAGACGCGACAGGCCGGTGGCCGCACGAAGGGCATGGGCGTCGGGCGCGAGCAGGCGCGCACCGTCGTCCTCGAGGGGCAGCAGCGGGAAATAGGCTTCGGTCGAGGCGATCCAGTCCGAGACGATGAGCAGCCCCGAGAGCTCCACGAGGAAGGGCTGGGACCATCGGTGACGCGCCCAGCGAGGAAGAGGAGCCGCAGCACCGGTGCATCGTGTCACGAGTTCGAGGAGCTCGTGGCGGGTCACGCTCCACGCCTCATCCTCGCCGAGGAGGTGCTCATGCCCGTAGTAGTCGGTGGTGAGAGCCGCCGTCGTGGGCGGGATACCGTGATGTGCGCCGACGACGGAGGCGAGGGCCTCGGCGGGTTCAAGGTCCCAACCATGGCCTTCCATGAGCCAGTTCTCCAAGATCACATGCCCAGCCAGGGCGTGTGGTACCTTGCGCCGCTCGAGAGGATCCACCGGTTCGTGGATCAGCCCTGCCTCCTTCATGCGGTCGTCGAGGGCCGGGGCCTGGACGGAGAAGGCCGGGGTGCACTTGCCGATATCGTGCACCCCGGCAATCCAGGAGGTGAGCAGACAGAACTCCTCCACCGGGGTCAGTCCTGAGTCGGAGTCCTCGAACTCGCGCTCAATGAGTTCGAGGACGGTGGGCGCCAACCAGTGTCTGGCGAGGTGCTCAGCCACTGCTGCGGCGTCGAGCAGATGCAGCCAGAGTGGGAGCCAGTGGCGACTCTCGGGGTCATAGCCGAACTTGGCCCACACGGATCGGGCTTGCTCCGAGAGCGTCACAGGGATCTCCTTCGTTGGAGGGTGAAGCCGAATGGACCTCGACACTGAGGTTCGTCCGCAGGGGATTTGGAGTGTTTCAGCGGAAACTGCGTACTTCCGCTCAGCAGTAGCAGCCCACCCCAGAGGCAGTTCAACTTTTCAATCAAACGGGCCTCAGGAGCCGAGTTTCCACGGGAAATAGTAGCACGCGGACCACTCATCATGAGACCTGTAACATAGGAGAGGCGCTGGCATCCACTCTCTACGCAGAAGGTTGATGAAGCTACTTTAACCGGAGCGGTGAATATCGGCGCCGTGTCTTCTCGCGATCCATTGCGAGACAAGCCGAGAAGCCCGGTACTGGACATACTTGCGGGACCGGCAGACCGATTCACGCGGTCTGCCGGTCCCGTAGGTGCTCAGGCCCGGATCCCGATCAGGCCTTGCCCGCCCCCGTGGCCGTCTCGGTGACCTTCTCGACGGTGGCGGTGGGCTCCTTCACAGCCGGGTCCGCCACAACGGAGGCGTCCACGCAGCCGACCTCCCGCTTGATGAGGTCCAGGTGGGCACCAGTCCAGGCGTCCTTGTCCTGGGGAACCCTCAGCTCCAGGCGAATCCGGTCCCCCACGTGCAGGCCGGCGGCCTTGCGCTCGTCCTGGACCAGGCGCACCAGGTCGCGGGCCCAGCCCTCGGCCTCCAGGGCGTCGTCGAGGGCGGTGTCCAGGACCACGAAGGCTCCCGAGGGCAGCATGGTGGCGGCCAGGGAGTCGTCGTCGACCTCGATGCGGGTGGTCAGGGTGAAGGCGGAGTCCTCCGCCTCCAGGAGCACGGGGGTTCCGTCGAGCAGGACGTCGTCGAAGCGCACGTCCCCGTCCTCGGTGAGCTCCCACTGGCCCGCCTTGACGGCGGCGAAAAGCCTGGAGGTGAGCTTGCGGACCTCGGGGCTGAAGGCGCGCGGGTTGAGGGCCAGGTCCGTTCGGGCCTCGTAGCCGGCGGACTCGGCGTCCAGGACCCGCACCTCCTTGACGTTGACCTCCTCGGCCACGAGCTCGCGGAAGGGGGTTAGCCCGGCCGGGTCCGCCGTGGCGATGGTTAAGCTTCGAAGCGGCTGGCGCACGCGCAGCTTCTCGGCCTTGCGCAGGCTCAGGGCGGCCGAGACGGCGGCTCGGGCCTCGTCCATAGCCGTGACGAGCTCGGCGTTGGCGACATGCTCGGGCAGGACGGGCCAGTCGGTCAGGTGCACGGAGCGCCCACCGGTCAGGCCCCGCCAGATCTCCTCGCTCACCAGCGGCGCCAGCGGCGCCATCACCTCAGTGAGCACGCGCAGCACGGTGGCCAGGGTGTCGAAGGCGGCCGTCTCGCCGTCGGTGAAGCGCTGGCGCGAGGTGCGCAGGTACCAGTTGGTGAGCACGTCGAGGAAGTCGCGGATCGTGGCGCAGGCCCCGGTGATGTCGTAGCCGTCCATCTGGGCGGCCACCGTCTCGGCCAGGTCCTTAGTGCGGGCCAGGACGTAGCGGTCCATGACGTGCAGGCCGCCGTGCTTGGCGAACAGGCTCGCGTCGCCCAGGTCGACGCCGTCGGTGACGTAGCCGGACTGGCCCACCTGACCCGCGTAGAGCGCGAAGAAGTACCAGGTGTTCCACAGCGGCAGCACCACCTGGCGCACAGTGTCGCGGATGGCCTTGTCGGTGACCACGAGGTTGCCCCCGCGCATGACCGGCGCCGAGAGCAGGAACCAGCGCATGGCGTCGGCCCCGTCGCGGTCGAAGACCATGGAGACGTCCGGGTAGTTGCGCAGCGACTTGCTCATCTTGGCCCCGTCGTTGCCCAGGAGGATGCCGTGGGAGACGCAGGAGGTGAAGGCGGGCCGGTCGAACAGGGCGGTGGCCAGGACGTGGAGGGTGTAGAACCAGCCGCGGGTCTGGCCGATGTACTCCACGATGAAGTCGCCCGGGTAGTGCGACTCGAACCACTCGACGTTCTCGAAGGGGTAGTGCACCTGGGCAAAGGGCATCGAGCCGGACTCGAACCAGCAGTCCAGGACGTCGGGGATGCGGCGCATCATGGACTGACCCGTGGGGTCGTCGGGGTTGGGCCGCACGAGGGTGTCGATGAAGGGGCGGTGCAGGTCGGTGACCTTCACGCCGAAGTCGCGCTCGAGCTCGGCGTAGGAGCCGTAGACGTCGGTGCGCGGGTAGTCGGGGTTGTCGCTGACCCACACCGGGATGGGCGCGCCCCAGAAGCGATTGCGCGAGATCGACCAGTCGCGCGCGTTCGCCAGCCACTTGCCGAAGATGCCGTCCTTGATGTGGCCGGGGTACCAGTCGATGTCCTGGTTGAGCTCGACCATGCGGTCACGGATCGCCGAGACGCGCACGAACCAGGAGGAGACGGCCTTGTAGATGAGCGGCTTGCGGCAGCGCCAGCAGTGCGGGTAGGAGTGCACGTAGGAGGCCTGACGCACCAGGACGGCCCGCTGGTTCTCGTCGCGGCGGGCCAGGGGGCCGGCCCCGTCGCGCAGGTCGGCGACGATGGGCCTGTTGGCCTCGAAGACCTGCAGCCCGGCGTAGTCGCGGATCTCCTCGGTCAGGCAGCCGCCGTCGTCGACGGGCACGACCGTCTCGATGCCGGCCCCGGAGCAGGCGATCATGTCGTCCTCACCGAAGGCCGAGGCCATGTGCACCAGGCCGGTTCCGTCGGAGGTGGTCACGAAGTCGGCGGCGATGATCGTCCAGGCGTTCGGCCCGGGGGCGGCGCCCTCGGCCCGGTGGGCGGCGTCGTCGAAGTAGTCGAAGATCGGGTGGTAGCGCCGCCCCACCAGGTCGGCCCCGGTGCAGGTGGCCAGTACCTGCGGGTCCTTGCCGAGCTCGCGGGCGTAGGAGCCCAGGAGGTCCTTCGCGATGACGACGTCCTGGCCGGCCACCGGGGAGTCGAGGTCCTCATCGACGTGGACGGTCACGTACTCGACGTCGGGCCCCACGGCGATGGCCACGTTGGAGGGCAGCGTCCAGGGCGTGGTGGTCCAGATGAGGACCAGCTCGGGGCGCTCGGCGCCCTGGCGCAGCGGCTCCTCCAGGCGCAGGCCCACCGTGACCGTGTTGTCCTGGCGGTCCTGGTAGACGTCGTCGTCCATCTTGAGCTCGTGGTTGCTCAAGGGGGTGCGGTCGTGCCAGCAGTAGGGCAGGACGCGGTAGCCCTGGTAGGCCAGGCCCTTGTCCCACAGCTGCTTGAAGGCCCACAGCACCGACTCCATGTAGTCGGGGTCGAGGGTCTTGTAGTCGTTGTCGAAGTCGACCCAGCGCGCCTGGCGGGTGACGTAGTCCTGCCACTCCTTGGTGTAGCGCAGGACGGAGGAGCGGCACTCCTCGTTGAACTTCTCGATGCCGATGCCGCCGGGGCGGGTGATCTCGGTGACGTCGTCGATACCGAGCAGGCGCTGGGCCTCGAGCTCGGCGGGCAGGCCGTGGGTGTCCCAGCCGAAGCGGCGCTCGACACGCTTGCCGCGCTGGGTCTGGTAACGCCCGACGGCGTCCTTGACGTAGCCGGTCAGCAGGTGGCCGTAGTGGGGCAGGCCGTTGGCGAAGGGCGGGCCGTCGTAGAAGACGAACTCGTCGCAGGGCTCGGCGCGGTTGTCGATGGAGGCCTGGAAGGTGCCGTCGGCCTTCCAGTAGGCCAGCACGTCCTCCTCAATGGCGGGGAAGGAGGGCGAGGGGTCGATCTGCTCCCCCGGGCGGTGCAGGGGGTAGAAGGCGGCGCCGGTCGGCTCGCTGCCGTCGGCGGTGGTGCTGTCAGCCATCTTCTCAGCCATCGCGGTGTGCTCTCGTCTCACTCGTTCCTGCCGCCTCGGGCGGGCGCCCGAAGCCTGACGAGGACGACGTCGGCTCGGCCGGGGAGAGTTCCTCAGCCGGCACCGCACCGCGGTACCACCTCGCTTGCCGTGCTGCGCCCCGAGAGGGACGGCGTGCACGACCGCTTCGTTTCCAGCTGTGACGGGCTGTCCCGTCCGGTTCTACTGAGGGCCGACGACGCTGGTGCGCCGGGGCCCGGTTCTTCCGGAGGCTCGCCGGTGATGGCCGGGTCACTGCCTTTGCTCCGGGAAGTCTAGTGGGCGGTGCGCCACCGGGGCCAGTTCACGCCGCGGCTTGGCGGCGTCATCCTCCCCACACCCGACGGTGGAATAGCGCCGAACGCCACCTTCCCTAGCCCAGACCCGCCCCCAGCGCCCGCGACCGAATCTGCACATATCCAACAAGAACTTCACAATCGACACGTATACGCGTCATTTTTGAAGAAAAGGTCGATCTGTGGGCGGTGGTCCTGCTGGTCGCCGGCTCGGATCCGCTCGGTCTAGCCGGCTGCGTTGAGCTCCTCAAGGGCCTCCTGCGGAAGACTGAAGCGGGTGGCCTCGACGGCGTCAGTGAGCTGGGCGACGCTGCTGACGCCCACGATCGGGGTGATGGTCGGCTGCTGGGCGTTGAGAAGGGCCAGGACGACCTGGCTCGGCTTCATGGCAAGACGGTCCGACCACGTGCGCAGCGCCGTCAGTCGCTTGTCAGTCCCCGGGTGCCTGTAGGCCTCGGGCAGCGGGCGTTCCGGGTGCTCGTAGGCGCCGGTGAGCAGCGGCGTGTAGGCCCACAGGTCCAGCCCGCAGCGCTCGGCGAGGTTCTTGCTCTCGACGGTCATCATCCCATGGGGGTGGTCCTCGCCCTCAACCGGGGTGTCCGGCCTCGGGTGGAGATAGGACTCCCGCAGCTGCAGGGCGCTGAAGCCGGCCGAGCCCCGTTGCTGGGCGTGCACGTTGGCTGCGGCGGCGTACCAGGCCGGGTGGTTGGACAGCCCGATCCGTGCGGTCAGCCCTTGGTCAACCAGGGCGCCGAAGCTCTCAGCGACATCCGCGACCGGCTGCGCCCGGTCCTCCATATGGGCCCAGTACATGTCGACGTGCTCCGTCTGCAGACGCTGCAGACTGTCCCGGATGGCCTGGTTGACTGTGTCCCTGCCGAGACCTTCCACGGCGCCCGGGAAGCCGTGGGGGCGGGTCGGCTCCGCACCGACCTTGGTGCTGATCCGCACCTGGTCGCGTACGCCGCGATCAGCGAGCCACTGGCCGATGACGGTCTCGCTCTGGCCTCCGAGGCCGGACTCGGCTCCCCAGAAGGCGTAGCAGTTCGCGGTGTCGATCCACTGGCCACCCAGATCCAGGTAGGCGTCGAGAATTTCACGGGACTGGGCGGCGGACAGGCGGGTTCCGAAGTGCATGGTGCCCAGCGCCATGCGGGGACGTGTGTCAGTCATCGGGTTCCTCTCCTCCGTGTCATCAGGGTGCGCGATGCGAGGTGTGCCAGCGACCGTAACCGAATCTGCACACACCGACAAGAACTTCACAGACGACACGAATACGCGTCGCCTTTGAAGAAAATGTTGTTCTGTGGGCGGCGGCCGGTGCCGGCGGCCTCAGCTCTGCGTGCTCGGAGAAGTGTCCTGCTGCTGGAGGACGCCCGAGGAGCCAGAGCCGCCCTTCTGGTTGCTATCACCCGAGCCGGAGCCCGACTGCTGGTCGCCGCTCGAGCCGGAGCCGCTGGAGGCGTCGCCGTTGGGGGTGGTTCGGCCGGCTCCACCGGAGCCCCCTCCCGGACCGCCCTGGCCGCCTTGACCGTTCTGGCCACCGAGGCCTCCGCCGGGCATCTGCCCACCGGGCCCGCCCTGGCCACCAGGTCCTCCCCCACTAGGACCTCCCTGGCCCCCTCCGGGCATGCCCTGACCGTTGCCGGCTCCCTGCTGCTGGGCCTGACCGTGCTGGGAGCCGGAGCTGAGGAGCTCGTTGGCCCCCCACCCGGCCCCGAAGGAGCCCGCCAGCAGCGCCACCCCGGCAGCGCCCACGACGACGCGACGTCGGTACCAGGGCCCACGCGCCTTGGTCCGGGCCTTCTTGGCCGCCGCGGATGTGGAGGGCACTGCGCCAATGGTCGCAGCGTTCTGAGCATCCGGGGACGCCCACGCCCCGCCCAGCCTGGTGTCGGCGGTGCTGCTGGCAGCCGAGCGAGCCGCCCCGGAACCCTTGGCGGAGTCCTTGGTAACGTCCTTGGCAAGAACCTCGGTCCTCACCGAGCCTGAGTCAGTGGTTCCCGCAGTGTCCTTAAGGTCCTTGACGTCCTTGGTGCCGTCAGTGTTGCTACAACTGCCAGGGTCGCCCGCCGCGCCCTGCGGCAGGTGCTGCGCTGCGGCGTCGACGGCATCGGTGGCGTCCCTGGTGGGGAGGCTCTCCGTGGCCGCGTCGCGCGGGGACGAAGTGGCGTCGCCACCGGAGGAGACATGCTTGGTCATGGGTGTCCTTTCAGTCTGTTTCCCGGCCCGGCCGGGGCTGGAAGAGACGTTAGGAACCCGCGCTGTGCCCGGGGCAGGTCGAGCCTGTGGACCTCCTATGTCTGGCGGTCCCGCTGCCCTACTGCTCCCGGGCCACCAGGGTGTTGGAGGCCTGGGCCCGCGGCCGCACCACCATGGAGTCGATATTGACGTGGGCGGGCAGCTCCAGCGTCCAGGCGATGCAGGCGGCGACGTCGTCGGCGCTGAGCGGCTCGGCGACACCGGCGTAGACCTTCGCTGCGGCCTCGGCGTCCCCGTGAAGGCGGTTGAGGGAGAACTCCTCGGTGGCCACCATGCCGGGGGCGATCTCAATGACGCGCACCGGCTCGCCCACCAGCTCCAGGCGCAGCGTGTTCGCGATGATCCGCTCGGCGTGCTTGGCCGCCACGTAGCCGCCCCCGCCGGGGTAGGTGTCGTGGGCCGCCGTGGAGGTGAGGAAGACCAGGTCCCCGCCCCGCTCCCGCAGCCCCGGCAGGAAGGCCTGGCTCACGCGCAGGGCCGCGAGCGCGTTGCGCTCGTACATGGTGGCCCACTCCTGGGCGCTGCCCTCGGCGACCGGGTCGACTCCCAGCGCGCCACCGGCATTGTTGACGACGGCGTCAACGGCTCCCTCGGCCAGCACCTCGCTGGCCAGGCGCTCGACGTCGCCGGGCTCCTGGAGGTCGGCGGCCACCCAGGTGCAGCCGGTCTCGGCGGCCAGTGCTTCGAGGCGCTCCACCCGTCGCGCGGTGGCGACGACCTCCCACCCGTGGGAGCGCAGGAGCCGAACGGTGGCGGCGCCGATGCCGGTGGAGGCGCCGGTGACCAGGGCGCGGCGGGCCGGCGCGGAGTCGACGGTGACGTTCTTCAGGTTCTCGCTCATCGGTCCACGATACGTCCCCGTCACGCTCGCCTGGCACAATCGGGCTCGATTCGCACGGGTCCTCCCAGGCCCGCTTGCGAAGCCCAGCACAGTTCGGCCCCACCGGAAGGCCCTTATGAACGCCATCATCCTCGCCGTCCTGGTCATGCTTATCCTGGCGATGCTGCGCGTCCATGTGGTCCTGTCCCTGTTCGTCGGCGCGCTCGCAGGCGGGTTGAGCGCCGGCCTGGGCGTCAGCCGCACCATGGTCGCCTTCCAGGATGGGCTGGCCGACGGCGCCCAGATAGCCCTGTCCTACGCGCTGCTGGGGGCCTTCGCCATGGCGGTGGCGCACTCGGGGCTGCCCCAGCTGCTGGCGAACTGGCTTATCGGCCGCATCGAGAACGACGACGAGTCTGCGTCTCGGAAAGCCGTGCGCACCACCACCATGCTGGTGTTGGGAGGCCTGACCACCATGGCGATCATGAGCGAGAGCCTCATCCCGGTTCACATCGCCTTCATCCCTCTCGTGGTCCCACCGCTGCTCATCGTCATGAGCCGCCTGCAGCTGGACCGCCGCGCCGTGGCCTGCGCCATCACCTTCGGGCTGGTCACGACCTACATGTTCCTGCCCCTGGGCTTCGGGCGGGTCTTCCTTTACAACACCCTCTACCGCAACATCAAGGAAGCAGGTCTGGACGTCTCACAGGTCTCTGCCACCCAGGCCATGGGAATCCCGGCGCTGGGCATGGTTGCGGGGCTGCTCATCGCCGTGTTCGTCACTTACCGCAAGCCCCGCGTCTACCAGGTCGACGCCGGCAGCGGCGTGGGCTCGGGCGAGGAGGTCTCCGGCTCGGTCGAGGTGGACCGCCGCAAGATCCGGGTCGCGCTGGTCGCCGTCGTTGCCTGCTTCGCGGTCCAGGCCTTCCTGACCTGGACGAAGTCCGAGGCCGACCCGCTCCTGGTCGGGGCGCTCACGGGTCTGCTGCTGTTCATGGCCACCCGGGTCGTCACCATCGCCGAGGCCGACGACGTCTTCACCGGAGGCATGCGGATGATGGCCCTCATCGGGCTCATCATGATCACGGCGCAGGGCTTCGCCAAGGTCCTCAAGGAGACCAAGCAGATCGAGCCGCTGGTGAAGTCGGCGACCTCCTTGTTCGCGGGATCCAAGCCCGCCGCCGCCTTCGTCATGCTGCTCGTGGGCCTTATCGTGACGATGGGCATCGGCTCGTCCTTCTCCCCCCTGCCGATCATCTCGGCGATCTATGTGCCGCTGTGCGTGTCCCTGGGCTTCTCGCCGGTCGCCACGGTCTGCCTCATCGGGACCGCTGGGGCGCTGGGGGATGCCGGCTCACCGGCGTCGGACTCCACGCTGGGTCCCACGGCGGGGCTCAACGCTGACGGGCAGCACGACCACATGCGCGACTCGGTCATCCCGACCTTTTTGCACTTCAACATCCCCCTGCTCATCGCCGGGTGGATCGCTGCACTGGTGCTCTGAAGGCCACCGGCGCCCCGGAAGTCGTATCGCCTGGCGCGCGCCGCGGTACGGTGGTGGCGTCATGTCGCTCACGAGCAGGAGGCCTTCATGCGTATCGGGTTCATCGGCGCCGGCAACATGGTCAGCGCCATTGTGCGGGGTGCCGTGGCGGCGGGAACACCGGCCGGGCACCTGCTGCTGACCAGCAAGCACGGTTCCGCCGAGCGCCTGGCCGGGCAGGTCGGGGCCGTCCACGTGCCCGACGCCGCCGAGCTGGTCTCACGCAGCGACGTCCTCATCCTGGGCCTCAAGCCCTACGTCATCCCCGATGTCCTGCCCCGGTTGTCGGAGGCCATCACCGCCAGCCGCCCCCTGGTGGTCTCCATCGCGGCCGGAGTGACCCTGGAGCGCCTGGAGTCGATGCTGCCGGACGGTACCCGGGTGGTGCGCACCATGCCGAACATGGCCGCCTCCGTGGGCGAGTCGATGACGGCGCTGGCCCCCGGCAGCAGTGCGAGCCCCCAGGACCTGGAGACAGTGCGCACCCTCATGGAGACCATCGGTCGCACCGTGATCCTGGAGGAGAGGGACTTCTCCTCCTTCATCGGTCTGGCGGGTTCCTCCCCCGCCCTGGTGTGCGCCTTCATCGACGCCTTGGCGCGCGCCGGCGTCATGGGTGGCATCCCCAAGGCCCTGGCCGTCCAGATCGTGGCTCAGGCGGTGCTGGGAACCGCCCGCACCGTGCAGACCGAGGCTCAGCGCACCGCCGAGGGAGGCCACGGCCGCACCCCGGCCGACCTCATTGACGCGGTCTGCTCCCCCGGCGGGACAACAGTGGCGGGCATGGTGGCCCTGGAGCGGGCCGGTTTCTCCGACGCCGTCGTGCGCGCTTTCGAGGCCATCGCCGAGAGGGACCGCGAGCTGGGCGCCTGAGCGCAGACCCAGGCCCGAGGTCCCATATCCCGTCTATCCGCTGCCGCACGCCACCCACCGGCGCAGCGTGTGGCAGTGCGATCTTTTTCCGCGTCCTGACGGGATAAAGCCACCCTCAACAACCCCACCGTGACTCGAAGCACAGATCATTCCTGCTTGTCGCCAGGGTAAAAGCATGGTTAATGTTTCGGCCATGACCTTCCCTCACGCAGCACTCTTCAGCGGCACTCATCCCGCTGACGTTCTGCGTGCCCATGCGGTCATGTGTTGTCGGGCCTGACCAGCGCCTGACACCACGGGGACTTCACCCCGCAACGAGGTATCCGGCGCAATGAAGCGTCCGGAAGGCCCCGTTGAGACGGCTGACGCCAACCGAACGGCACTGCAGGCTCTGCACGCAGCAGCGCACCAGGCCGGCCCCGGACGCTCCTCATACGCCAATGACACGCCACCGTCATGGAGGAGCAATGACCACCACCGTCACGCCACCCGCCCGCACCCTGCGCCCGCCGCGCAAGGCCCGCTCCAACGGCCAGTGGGCCCTCGACGGGCGCAAGCCGCTCAATGACAACGAGGCCTTCAAGCAGGACGGGGACCCGCTGGCGGTGCGCGACCGGATCATGCGCATCTACGGTCCCGGCGGCTACGAGAGCATCGCACCCGACGATCTCAACGGCCGTTTCCGCTGGTGGGGTCTCTACACCCAGCGCAAGCAGGGGATCGACGGCGGCCGCACCGCCCAGCTGGACGTCTCCGAGCTGTCCGACCGCTACTTCATGCAGCGGGTACGCCTGGACGGTGGGAGCCTGAGCCGCCAGCAGCTGCGGGTGCTCGGCTCGGTCTCCAACGACTTCGCTCGCGGCACCGCCGACATCACCGACCGGCAGAACATCCAGCTCCACTGGGTGGAGATCGACAGTGTCCCAGAGCTGTGGCGGCGCCTGGAGTCGGTGGGGCTGACCACGGTCGAGGGCTGCGGGGACACGCCTCGGGGCTTCCTGGTCTCCCCGGTGGCCGGCGTCGCCAAGGACGAGGTCATCGATCCGACCCCGCTGGCCCGTGCCATCAAGGACACCTACCTGGGTGACCCCGAGCTGGCCAATCTGCCCCGCAAGTTCAAGACGGCCATCACCGGCTCCCCCAGCCTCGACATCCTCCACGAGATCAACGATGTCTCCTTCGTCGGCGTCAACCACCCCGAGCTCGGTCCCGGCTACGACCTGTGGGTGGCCGGAGCCCTGTCCACCGCCCCGCGTCTGGGCCAGCGGCTGGGGGCCTTCGTCACCCCTGAGGACGCCCTGGACGTCTGGTACGGCGTCATCCGCATCTTCCGCGACTACGGCTACCGCCGCCTGCGCAACAAGGCCCGGCTGAAGTTCCTCATGGCCGAGTGGGGGCCGGAAAGGTTCCGGCGAGTCCTCCAGGACGACTACCTGGGGCGCGCCCTGCCCGATGGCCCGGCCCCTGAGAAGCCGAGCGGGGACTCCGACCACATCGGCGTCCACGAGCAGAAGGACGGCCGCTTCTGGGTGGGGGCCAAGCCGCCTGTCGGCCGGTTGAGCGGGGACGTCCTGCTGGGCCTGGCCGACCTGGCCGAGCAGGTCGGCTCGGACCGGGTGCGCACCACCCCTCTGCAGAACCTGCTGCTCCTGGACGTGCCTGCCGACAAAGTCGACGACGCCGTCGCGGGTCTGCGCGAGCTGGGGCTCGATCCCGACCCGGGCGCCTTCACCCGCTCGACCCTGGCCTGCACCGGGCTGGAGTTCTGCAAGTTCGCGATCGTGGAGACCAAGAAGCTGGCGGCGCGCGTGTCGGCCGAGCTCGACGCGCGCCTGGCCGACACCGACCTGGATCGGCGCATCACCCTGACCGTCAACGGCTGCCCGAACTCCTGCGCCCGCATCCAGATCGCGGACATCGGCCTCAAGGGCCAGATCATCACGGTCGACGGCGAGCAGATGCCCGGCTTCCAGGTGCACCTGGGCGGCGGTCTGGCCACTGACGGGCGCGCCGAGGCCGGCCTGGGCCGCACGGTGAGGGGTCTGAAGGTTCCCGCCTCCGGCCTGGTCGACTACGTCGAGCGTTTGGTGCGCCGCTACCTGGACCAGCGCCTCCCTGAGGAGACCTTCGCCCAGTGGGCACACCGAGCCGATGAGGAGGCCCTGCAGTGAGCGCCACAACCACTGACAGCGCCCAGGCGTCCCTGAACGTGGCGCACCCTGCTCCTGCCGCCTCGAGGTCGCGCGGCGCAGGCTCGGCCCCGCTGCGGTCCACGGAGGAGCTGCGCGCCCTGGCCGAGGCCGGTGCACGCGAGCTCGGTGACGATGCCGAGGCCCTCGACGTCGCCCAGTGGGCGGCCCAGAACTTCCCCAGCACGCTGGCCGTGGCCTGCTCCATGGCCGACGCCGTCCTGCCGCACGTGGTCTCCCGGGTCCTGCCCGGCGTCGACGTCCTCTTCCTGGACACCGGGTACCACTTCGCCGAGACCGTGGGCACCCGCGACGCGGTGGCCGCCACCATGGACGTCACCGTCGTCGACGTGACTCCCGAGCTGAGCGTGGCTGAGCAGGACGAGCGCTACGGGCCGGATCTGTGGTCACGGGACCCGGCCGCCTGCTGCCGCCTGCGCAAGGTCGAACCGCTGGCGAGGGCCCTGAGCGGCTACGAGGCCTGGGCCACCGGGGTGCGCCGTGAGGACGCCCCCACCCGCACCCACACGCCGCTGATCGGCTGGGACGCCACCCACGAGATCGTCAAGATCAACCCCCTGGCGGCCTGGAGCATGGAGGAGCTGACCGGCTACGCCGACCAGCACGGCGTGCTCATCAACCCCCTCCTGTACGACGGCTACCCCTCGATCGGCTGCGCCCCGTGCACGGCGCGAGTCAAGCCCGGAGACGACCCCCGTTCCGGCCGCTGGGCCGGATTCACCAAGACAGAATGCGGAATCCACCTATGAGCATCACCCTGACCCACACCCGTCCGGTCCCCGTCCCCTCCTCCGCGCAGGCGCCGGAGCTCGAACCGGCCGGTCTGGCCGACCTCTCCCGGGCTCCCGCCACCTCTGAGGCCCTGGACATTCTTGACGTCCTGGAGGCCGAGGCCATCCTCGTCATCCGGGAGATCGCCGCCGAGTGCCGCCGCCCCGTGCTGCTGTTCTCCGGGGGCAAGGACTCCGTGGTCATGCTGCACCTGGCGCGCAAGGCCTTCTGGCCCGCCCCGATCCCCTTCCCCGTCCTGCACGTGGACACCGGCCACAACTTCCCCGAGGTGCTGGCCTACCGTGACCGGACGGTCGAGGAGCTCGGTCTGCGGCTCGTGGTGGCCCGCGTCCAGGACTACATCGACGACGGCCGTCTGCGCGAGCGCACCGACGGCACCCGCAACCCGCTCCAGACGATCCCGCTCCTCGACGCCATCGAGGAGGGCGGCTTCGACGGCGTCTTCGGCGGCGGGCGCCGCGACGAGGAGAAGGCCCGGGCCAAGGAGCGCATCGTCTCCCTGCGCGACGAGTTCGGCCAGTGGGACCCGCGCAACCAGCGCCCCGAGCTGTGGAACCTGCTCAACCCCCGCCACCGCCCTGGTGAGCATGTGCGGGTCTTCCCCTTGAGCAACTGGACCGAGCTGGACGTGTGGCGCTACATCGAGCGCGAGGACATCTCCCTGCCCGGCCTCTACTACGCCCACGAGCGCGAGGTGTTCCTGCGTGACGGGATGTGGCTGGCGGCCGGAGGCGTCAACCGGCTGCGCGACGGCGAGCAGGTCGTCACCCGCACCGTGCGCTACCGCACCGTGGGTGACATGTCCTGCACGGGCGCCGTCGAGTCCACCGCCGCCACCAACCACGACATCGTCCTGGAGGTCGCCGCCTCCACCCTGACCGAGCGGGGAGCCACCCGCGCCGATGACCGCCTGAGCGAGGCGGCCATGGAGGACCGCAAGAAGGAGGGCTACTTCTGATGAGCACCCCCACCCTCACCGACATCCCCGCCGAGGCCGAGGCTCGCGCCGCCGCCACCGGCTCGCTGCTGCGGCTGGCCACGGCCGGTAGCGTCGACGACGGCAAGTCCACGCTCGTGGGCCGTCTGCTGTTCGACTCCAAGTCCGTGCTGCGCGACCAGCTGGCCGCCGTCGAGCGGGTCAGCCTGGATCGGGGCCTGACCAGCGCCGACCTCGCGCTGCTGACCGACGGTCTACGGGCCGAGCGCGAGCAGGGCATCACGATCGACGTCGCCTACCGCTACTTCGCCACCCCGCAGCGCTCCTTCATCCTCGCCGACTGCCCCGGGCACGTGCAGTACACCCGCAACACGGTCACCGGCTGCTCCACGGCCGACGTCGTCGTGCTGCTGGTGGACGCCCGCAACGGGGTCCTGGAGCAGACGCGCCGCCACCTGGCGGTCGCCGCCCTCCTGCGGGTCCCGCACGTCATCGTCGCGGTCAACAAGATCGACCTGGTGGACTTCTCCGCCGAGGTCTACGCGGCCATCGAGGCCGATATCCGCGCCGTGGCCGCCGAGCTGGGCGTGGCCGAGATCCATGTCCTGCCGACCTCCGCGCTCCTGGGGGACAACATCGTCCAGGTCTCGACCAGCACGCCCTTCTATGAGGGGCCGACCCTGCTGGGGCTTCTGGAGTCCCTGCCCACCGCCCGCGACGAGGGCGCCTTCCGCCTGCCGATCCAGCTGGTCATCCGCCCCCAGGGGGCGGCGCCGAGGCCCGAGCTGCGCGACTACCGCGGCTACGCCGGGCGGATCGCCTCGGGCACGGTGCGTGTCGGTGACCCCGTGGTGGTGCTGCCCTCAGGCAGGCGCTCGCGCGTGGCCGGCATCGACCTGGGCGAGCGCAGCCTGGAGGAGGCCGTTGAGGGCCAGTCGGTGACGGTTCGCCTCACCGACGATATCGACGTCGCCCGCGGTGACACCCTGGCCGCGGCGGGCGACGCGCCCCAGGTGCTCACCGAGGTCGACGCCCGCGTGTCCTGGCTGAGCGAGGAGCCCCTGCGCCCCCGGGCGCGGGTGCTGCTCAAGCACGGCGCCCAGACGGTGCAGGCGATGGTGCGCGCCATTGAGGGGCGCCTCGACCTGGACGACCTGACCACGGTGCCGGCTGATGCCCTGGAGCTCAACGACATCGGCCTGGTGCGGCTGCGTCTGGCCTCACCGGTGCCCTTGGCCGACTACTCGGTCTCCCGGTCCGACGGCGCCTTCCTCCTCATTGACGCCCACGAGGGTGGCACGCTCGGTGCGGGCATGGTGCAGCTGGCGGACGCAGGGCGCGACGAACCGGCTGCGGCCGCCTCCTCAGGCAGGGGCTGAGGCATGACCCACGACGTCTCTCCCCATGGACCCGACGGTTCCGCGGATGGCTGGGTGGCCCTGGTGGGCGGCGGCCCAGGCAGCAGCGGCCTCATCACCGCCCGCGGCCTAGAGCTGTTGGGCCAGGCGGACGTGGTCGTCGTCGACGCACTGGCGCCCCGCGACCTCCTGGAGGACCTTGACCCCACAACCGAGGTCATCGACGCCTCCAAGCGGCGCGGCCGGCACGTCATGAGCCAGGAGCAGATCGACGCGCTCCTGGTCGACCTGGCCCACCGCGGCAAGGGGGTGGTCCGCCTCAAGGGCGGTGACCCCTACGTGCTCGGGCGCGGCGGGGAGGAGGCGGCCGCCTGCCGCCGGGCCGGTGTCGCCGTCGAGGTCGTCCCGGGGATCACCAGCGCCATCGCCGTGCCCGCGGCGGCGGGGATCCCCGTCACCCACCGGGGGCTGTCGCGCGGATTCTCGGTCATCACGGCTCATGCGGATCTGGGGGTGCTCCCCCAGCGCCGCGACCACACCCTCATCCTGCTCATGGGGGTCTCCCGGCTGCCGGACTCGGTCGCCTCCCTGCTGGAGGCCGGCAGCGATCCAGCCACACCGGCGGCGATCATCGAGCGCGGCTACCACCCCGACCAGCGCGTGACCACCACCGAGCTGCGATGTCTGGCCGACGTCGCCGCCCGCTGCGGCGTGACCGCCCCCGCGGTCATCGTCATCGGCGACGTCGTCACCCTGAGCCCGTACTGGGCTGACCGAGTCGTCGAGGGGCCCGGCCGGCGAGTCCCGCCGCGTGAGCCCGCCTCGGCGCATGCAGACTGAATGTCCCGGAGTCACTGATGCGCAAGCTTGTTCTTCTCGCCCTCGTCGGCCTGGCCGCCCAGCTGGTCGACGGCTCCCTCGGGATGGGGTACGGCATGACCTCCTCCTCCCTGCTGCTTCTGGCCGGGCTGAGCCCGGCGCTCGCCTCGGCCTCAGTGCACCTGGCTGAGATCGGCACGACCCTGGCCTCGGGGGCCTCCCACTGGAGGCTGGGCAACACCGATCCTCGCCTGGTGGTCCGGCTGGGGCTGCCCGGTGCGGTGGGGGCCTTCGGCGGCGCCACGGTCCTGTCGCACCTGTCGACCCGCGCGGCGACCCCGGTGACGGCGAGCCTGCTGATCCTGCTGGGAACCTATGTCCTGGGGCGCTTCGCCCTGCGCCCACCCAGGGGATCCGGTAGCCGGCGCTCCCCGCACGGTAGGCGGCTCCTGGTTCCCCTGGGAGTGGTGGGCGGTTTCGTTGACGCCACCGGCGGTGGCGGCTGGGGACCGGTGGTGACGACGACGCTGCTCACGGGTGGTCGTACGGCGCCGCGCACCGTGGTCGGCTCGGTGGGGGCCTCGGAGTTCCTGGTGACGGTGGCGGCCTCGGCCGGTTTCCTCACCGGACTGGGCACCGCGGGCATCAGCCTGGGGATCGTCCTGACCCTGCTGGCCGGCGGGCTGGTGGCCGCACCGATCGCCGCCTGGCTGGTCTCCCGTCTGCCTGGAGCGGTGCTGGGCACCGCCGTCGGCGGGCTGATCCTGGCCACGAACCTGCGGGTGCTCCTGTCCTGGGCCGAGGCCTCGGCCCGAACCGGAGTCATGGTGTACGGCGCGCTCGGGGTGATATGGGCGGCCTCCCTGGCCCTGGCGATTCGCAAGGCGCGCGCCACGGCCACAGACATTCGAAAGCAGACCGATCAGGTGCTTGAGGAGGCCCGCTCCGCTCCTCGGTGCGGCCACGCACCTGAGGCTGCTGTGCCGGACGAGCCTCTCACTTCGAGTGGTCCGCTCGGGTCGAGGCCGGTCGGGCCGGCTCGTCCTCACGCGCACGCGGTTCTGGTGGTGGAGCCGGTATGAGCACTCGTCCCCTGGTACTACTGGCCCACGGCTCGCGACGGCCCGGGCCGTCCTCAGTCCTGTCGCGCACCGCTGAGCGCGTCGGCACGATCCTGCCCGAGGTGGAGGTGCGCACCGGTTACGTCGAGCTCCAGTCCCCGGACCCGGCCACGGCGCTGGAGGGGCTGGTGGATCCGGTGGTGCTGCCCTTCTTCTTGGCTCGGGGCTATCACGTTGTCCATGACGTACCGGCCGCGGTGGAGCGGCACGGATCGGGGACGGTCGCCGGGCACCTGGGGGTCGAGGCACGCCTGGTGGAGGCCGTGGCGCAGCGGCTTCACGAGGCCTCCGCGCCCCTGGGTGGGCTCGCGGGGCTCGACCATATTGTTCTGGGCGCGGCCGGGTCGCGTCAGGCGGCGGCGTTGGAGGAGGTTGAGGCCATCACCCGCTTGCTCGAGGTGCGCCTGGGGCGCGAGGTGACGCCCGCCTACCTGTCGGCTGCGCGCCCCAGCGTCCGTGACGCGGTGAGCACGGCCCGGGCCCGGGGTGCCGGGCGGGTGGGCGTGGCCACCTACCTGCTGGCGGAGGGACGTTTTCACCAGGCCCTGCACTCCACGGGCGCCGACGTCGTGGCCGCCCCCATCGGCGACCACCCGGCGGTTGCCGAGCTGGTGGCCCACCGCTACCGCGAGCAGGTCGCCTGATCGCGAGGCCCGGCCTCCACCGAGAAGGACACTGTTGGCGGAAGGCAGCCGTTCTTCCGCGCCCCTATGTGAAACAGGTTGTTCTCGGCGGAGGCGGAACGTCAGTCACTGCCATTCTCAAGGAGTCGCTCGGACAGGCGCTGGATGATGGGTTCGACCTCCTGCGAGGTGGTGGCTGCGGCGCTCACGCGGCCGAAGATGCCCACCGCCAGGAGTCCGAAGGCCGTCTCCTCATCCTGCTGGGCCGGCTCGTGGCGTCCGTGGGAACGGGCCACCATGACAGAGGTCTCTCTCAGCCAGCGCCGCCAGCTGCCGGCCAGCCGGTCCCGGGAGTCCTCGTGACGAATGGCGTAGAGCCAGGTCTCCAGGTGCAGGACAACATCCTCCATGGCAAGCTCCTGGAGCTGCTCGCCCCACTGGTCGGGGCTCGCCATCTGGCGAGCGGTCTCATCCGAGCTCTCCTCACCACAGGTGACGACCTCCAGGAACAGGGCCTCCTTGGAGGGGAAGGAGGAGTAGAAGGCGCCCTTGGTGAATCCGGCCGCCGAGACGATGTCACTGACCGACGCCCCCTCGTAGCCCTTGGCAGCGAAGACCTCCCTGGCAGCAGCAAGAATCCGCGCCCTGGTCTCCTCGCTCCGGCGCCGTCCACCGCCCCGCCCCGGGGCGGCGCCGCTGACTGCGGTGGAGGCGGAGGCCAGCTTCCGGGAGGCGAGGTCCAGGGAGGCCGCCACCGCACTCTCGCTGCTCCGGCGCGCTTCCTGACCGGCCGCCCCCACCGCACGGGACAGTGCCGTGATCGCCTCGTTGAGGGCGCGCGTCGCCTCCCTGATGTCATCCGAGGCGGAGGCCCCGGAGTCGTCACTGTCACTGTCCGGCCCGCGGGCGGAGCTCCTGGCGGTCATGCCCCCACTGTAGAGGAGGTTCCTCAGAAAGGGTTTCACGGTCCTTCCCCCACATTCGTCACGTCCTCCACCGGGCTCCGACCATGCGGGCCGGTTGTTCAGGGCCGCTTTCCCAGGGCCCATGACGCTCCGACGATGGACACCAGGCACCATCCAACCAGCAGGACCCAGGACCGGGTGGGCATGGTGGCGTCGTGGGAGAACAGGCCGGCGCGCACCACCTGCGCCATGGGTTCGAACGGCAGCCAGCGGTGGAGCTCCTGGGCCCAGTCGGGGAGTCTGTCGGAAGGAAAGCTCATGGGAGAGAACAGCAAGATGCCGAAGGCGAGCACCTGGGAAAGGATCTGAGACAGGGCCGGAGCCAGGAGCGTGGCGATGGCGTAGCCGATGCAGGCCGCTGTCAGGGCGACCAGCACGGCGCCGGGTACCAGCCACCACTGTGGGGCGAGGTCGACGTCGAAGCGGGCGTTGGCGACGATGACGCCCACGACCAAGCCGGGTAGTGCCAGGGCGGTCCAGATCGCGAGGTCTGCCAGGAGGAAGGCGATCCTGGGGACGGGCAGGGTGCGCATCCAGTCCAGACTGCCCTCGGTGCGGGACTGGGAGACCCACTGGGGTGTCATGATGAGTCCCAGTGAGATGAGCGCGATCGCCGGGCCACCGCCGGCCAGGTAGAGGCTCGCCTCGCGGTCTGGGTGTCCCGCGATGAGCCCGTATCCCAGGACCATGGAGACGGACAGCAGCGTCTGGACGATGATGAACAGCGGCAGCATGGGCAGGCTGCGTCGGAACTGCCACTGGATGAGCAGGCCGAGCTGACGCCAGAGCGATGTCGTCTGGGACGTGACCTCGAGAGCAGTCACAGCGGCTGGAGCCGTTTCAGTAGCGGCGCTGGTTGAAGCAGGCATCGGCTTCTCCTTCACTTCCTGTTTCTCTGGGGGCTGGAGTCGTACCGCGCTGACATGGCGGCACGGGGGCAACGTGGATCCTTGGAACGGGCCGGGCCTCCCGCTGCCTCACTCGGTTCAGGCGACATGACGATGCGCCGCCTCCTGTCCTGTACTCGCGGTGAGGCGGACGTAGACGTCCTCCAGTGAGATCGGTGCCAGCTCATAGCGCTCGATCGCGGAGTCCTTGAGGGCGTGAGCCGCCCAGTCCACGGCCTGCGCTGTACGGTCGGAGGACACTGCCACGGATGCTCGCACGGCGTCGTGCTGCGTCAGGCTCATTCCCGCAGGCGGCTCGATCCGTCGGCCGGGAGTCCGACTGATCTCCAGGACGAAGGAGGATCCGTGGCCGGCAACGAGCGCTGCGGGAGTTCCCTCGGCGATGACGTGGCCGTGGTCCAGGACGGCGAGCCGGTCGACAGCCCGTTCAGCCTCCCGCACGTTGTGGGTCACGAGGAGGACTGCGGATCCGGCATCGGCCAGGAGTCGGATCTGGTCCCACAGCAGGCGCCGGCGTACCGGGTCGACGTCGTTGGTGGGCTCATCGAGGATGACCAGGCGCCCGGGAACGACGGCGCACATGGCGAAGGCTGTCAGGCGGGCGATACCGCCGGAGATCTTCTGCGCGGGAGTCCTCGCCCACTCCCCCAGGTCAAGAGCCTCGATGAGCTCCTCGGCGCGTCTGCGTGTCTGACGCGGGCGCCCTCCTCGCATGCGCCCCACGAGGTCGATCGCGGTCAGGGGCGTAAGTCCCGTGATGGGCACATTGGCCTGCGCCTGGACATTGGTGAGGCGCCGGGCGAGAGCAGGGTTGGCGACGGCGTCAACCCCGTCGACCCTGATGCTCCCGGAGGTCGGGCACAGCAGCCCCACCACCTGGTTGACCAGCGTGGTCTTGCCCGCACCGTTGTGCCCGAGGAGCCCGACCACCTCGCCGGCACCCACCCGCATGGTGACGCCGGCGTTGGCCCTCACCGCGTGCGACCCGCTTCCGAAGTGCTTGTGAAGGTCCTCGATGGCTAGTACGTCGGCCATGAAGCCCCCCTCCTTTCGTTCAACTACCTGGATCCGAGCACCCGATCGGCCACCAGACCGATCCGTACCGGTTGGTATTGAGGATACCACTCAGTATTGCCAGGAGGTTTCATAGAGTCATGAGAGCTTTCATAGCAACAGAAACGCTGTCCCATACCAATCGGTACGGGACAGCGTCTGCCCACCATGTCGTCTGACCTGAAGCGGCCCCGCGTCACCCCTGACGGATGTGCCAGCGTGAGGAGGCCGTGGAGGCCTCGATGAACTCGCGGAAGGGGCCGGGGACAGCAGCCAGCTCCTGGGGCGTACCGCGCTGGGCCACGCGGGCGCCGGCCTGACTCGGCTCGAGGAAGACGACCTCATCGGCCTGGCGGACGGTGGACAGGCGGTGCGCCACCACGATGACGGTGCGCCCCTCGGAGAGCTCGCGCACCACCTCGGTGATGGCGGACTCGTTCTCCCCGTCCAGGGCCGAGGTGATCTCGTCGAGCAGCAGGATGGGGGCGTCCTTGACGAAGGCCCGGGCGATGGCGACGCGCTGGCGCTCCCCGCCGGACAGGCTCATCCCGCCAGGACCGACCCGCGTGTCCCACCCGTGCGGCAGCGCCTCGATGACGCGGTCCAGGCGGGCGCGCCGGGCAGCCTCGGCCAGCTCGGCGTCGGTGGCCTCGGGTCGGGCGATGCGCAGGTTCTCCCGGATGGTGGTGTCGAACAGGTAGACGTCCTGGAAGACCATGGAGGTCATTCCCATGATCGCAGAGGCGCGCATGGAGCGGACCGGCGCGCCGCCAATGGTGACGGTCCCGTCGTCGACGTCCCAGAACCGGGCGGCCAGACGCAGGATCGTGGACTTGCCCGCCCCTGAGGGCCCTACCAGGGCGGTCACTCTCCCCTGCGGTGCGCTCAAGGAGACGCCCGCCAGGACGGGGCGGCCGACGTCGTAGGAGAAGGAGACGTCGTTCAGGGCGATCGTGGTCCCCCGGGGCTCGATCTCCCGACCGGGCTCGGGGTCGGACAGGGGACGCGCGTCGAGGATGTCCCCCACGGCCCGTAGGGCGACCTTCGCGTTGTCGGCCTCGGATCCGTACATGGCGGCCTTGGTCAGTGGTAGGAGTGTGCGCGCGGTGACGGCCATGATCGCCAGGTATGCGACGACGTCGAGCCGGTGCCCACTCACCCGTGCCAGCCCCACCGCCATGACCAGGGCGAAGGCGACGTTGACGATGAGGTTGAAGTACTGCCCGGGCCTGCCTTTGACCCGTAGGCCGTCCAGGGTGGAGGCGGAGTCGGCCTCCAGGGCGGCTTGCACCGGCGCCCAGCCCGTCTTGGTGGCACCGGTGGCGCGCAGTACGGGCTGGAGTCGGGCGAACTCCACGAGGCGTCCGGCCGCGGCGCTCGAGGTGCGGTCCTCCATCTCGTTGGCGCGGGTGGTTGCGGCGCCCATGAGCCGCCACGTCAGGACCAGTGGGACGATGGCTGCGGCCATGATGAGCGCCAGGGGCCATTCGACGATGGCGGTGGCCCCGAGCATGACCATCGGGACGATGAAGGCGTTGCACAGGTTGGGGATCACCATGGAGGCCAGGTGGGAGAGGGTGTTGACCTCCTTGGAGGTGGCGTTGACGACGGCGGCCTCCCGCTCGGCGCTGAACCAGCCCAGCGGCAGGGTCAGGACGTGATCGGCGACGCGGTCGATCATGGTGTCGCAGACCTCGAAGACACTGACCCGGTAGGAGCGGTGCATGGCGATGGTGTCGACGAGCGCGGCGCTGACTGCCATGACCACGACGGCGATCAGCCAGGCGGTCAGGAACTGCGAGCGGGAGTAGAGGGCGCGCAGGAAGGGGATCATGAGGGCCAGGGTGAGGCCCTGGAGGACGGCGGAGGCTACGAACCAGGCGATGATGGTGCGCATCTCGGCGGCGTTGACGACTCGCGTCAGCAGCTTCCACATGGTTACTTCTCCTCCTGCCCGGCGGATTCGGCTCTCAGCCGGTCGATCTGGGCGGTCAGTGCGGCGGCGTCGGTCTCCTCACTCAGGTCCTGACTGCGCCACATGGCGGCATAGCGTCCGCCGGCGGCCAGCAGCTCCTCGTGCGTGCCGCGCTCGGTGATGCGTCCGGCGTCGACGACGAGGATCTGGTCTGCGTCGCGGATCGTGGACAGGCGGTGGGCGATGATGATGACGGTCCGCCCGGCGGCGAGCCGGGACAGGGCCTGGTGGATGTCGCGCTCGGAGGCCGGGTCGGCCTGGGCGGTGGCCTCGTCCAGGACGAGGACGGGGGCGTCCTGGAGGTAGGCGCGCGCCAGGGTGACGCGCTGACGCTCCCCTCCGGAGAGGAACCCGCCTTCCTCACCCAGAATCGTGTCGTAGCCATGGGGCAGACGCGCGATGCGCTCATGGATGCAGGCCGCGCGGGCAGCGGCCTCGACCTGCTCCCGGGTGGCGTCGGGGCGCCCCAGGGCGATGTTGTCGTGGACGGACTCGTGGGCCAGGGCCACGTCCTGCAGCACGACCGCCACGCGCGAGAGCAGCCAGGGGAAGGTCGCCTCGCGCACGTCGACGCCGCTGATGCGCACGGCTCCGTCGTCGACGTCGTAGAAGCGGGCGATGAGGCGGGCCAGGGTCGACTTGCCCCCGCCGGAGGGGCCGACGAGCGCTGTCACGGTTCCGGGCTCGGCGGTGAAGGAGGCGCCGTGCAGGACCGGGGAGCCGGCCTCGTAGGAGAAGGTGACGTCCTCGACGTCGACGCGCCCGGGGGCGGGTCCCTCGCCCTCGTCATGGGTTCCCTCGGGCATCGGCGGCAGGGAGAGCAGGTCGGCGGTGGCCTGGGCGGCCATCCTGGACTCGTACATGTGCTGCATGAGGCCGATGAGGGTCATGAGTCCCTCCGGCAGTCCGAGGGCCACCAGGAAGAACGGCAGGGTGGCCGACAGGGGCGTCCAGCCCTGGGAGGTGAACAGGACAGCCAGGAGCGCAACCGTGGCGAAGACCGTGGAGGGACGCAGGACGGCGGTCATGGCGCTGATGGCCTTCCCGGACCTGCTCACCCACTCGTAGGACAGGCTGGAGAACTCGGTGCGCGCCTGGCTGAAGCGCGTGCGGGAGGCATCGGTGGCCTGAAAGCCCTTGATCTCCTTGATGCCCTCGAGCATCTCGACGGTCGCGGCGGCCAGCGCGGTCTGAGCGACCCCGAAGCGCTCGGTGATGCCCGACAGGCCAGTCATGGTCAGGAGCATCGCGCCCAGGGCGAGGACCCACAGCCCCACCAGCGCACAGGCCAGGCGCCAGTCGGTCCACAGCAGGTAGGCCGTCCCCGCCGCCGCCATGACGACGGCGTTGGTGGCGTCCCCGGGGACGTGGGCGACGAGGGTGTGGATGGAGGTGGTGTCGTCGCAGACCATCTTGCGGATGGTGCCGTGCGGGATCTGCGCCACCCGCCCCAGGGGCAGGCCCCTGATGGCCTCGACGACCCGCTCACGCAGGTGGTGGCGCAGCCGGGCCTCGGCCAGGTGCGTGATCCCCAGGCCCGCCAGGTAGAGGGCCTGGGAAGCGAAGAGCGCCCCGACGGCGATGGCCGCCCAGGTCCACAGGCTGCCGCGCCAGCCCTGCGGTGAGGTCTCGCCCAGCCAGATGGCTGCCAGGTTGCGCATGGCCTCGAAGGGGACGATGGACAGCAGCGCTCCGAGGGCGGTCAGCAGCCCGGTCGCAATCATGGCCGGGCGCGCCGGTCGGATGAGGTCGCCGACGGCAACGCCTGCGACCTCCTGGTGACTCGTCCGGTGCATCGGTTGCTTGGGCATGGTTGTCTCCTCAGCGGAGGGTGTTCCAGATGATGAGGGCCATCGCCCAGGTGAGAACAACGACTCCCCAGTCGCATCCTCTCCAGGGCTCGTCGGTCATCTCGGTGCGCCGTCGGTGGGCGCCGAAGGCGCGTGAGTCCATGGACAGGGCGACGCGCTCGGCGTGCTGGATGGCAAGGATCATCAGCGGCAGGATGGAGCCGATCCAGCGGACCACGGGCGCGAGCATCCCCCAGCGGCCGCCGACCCCGCGCAGCGCCCTGGCGGTGCGCAGGAGAACGAAGTCGCCGTGGAAGCGGGTGATGAAGGCGATGGCAGCGGTGCCCGCCGCCCCGAGGCGGTAGGGCATGTGAAAAGTGGTGGTCAGGGTGCGGATGAGGGCCTCGGGGTCGGTGGAGACGCCCGAGACGAGAACCAGTGCGATGAGCGCGCCGATACCGGTGCCTCCCGTCACCGCGTCACCCAGGTCGTAGAGGCGCGCAGCCGTCTCCTGGTGGTGGACCCCGCTACTGAAGATCCACATCATGAGTGCGGTGACCACCCAGGGGGCGACCACCGAGGCCACAGTGCGTCTCAGGGAGGCGCGCGCGGCGACGATGAGGACCGAGGAGGTCAGCAGGACGCCCAGGTTGAGGTGATGGTTGCGCAGGGCGAAGACCATCACCATGAACGGCAGGACCGAGGCGAAGAGGGTCAAGGGGTTGAGCGAGGTGAACAGGCCTCGCCGTGGCTGGGGCCGGGGCGGTACCGGGGCGGGCTCGGGCAGACCGGCGCGCGAGTCCGCTGCTCCGGTTCCGGCCGCCCCGGGCAGGGCGACGATGTGGGTGCAGTGCTCCAGGGCGAGCTCGAGGTCGTGGGTGGCCATGATGACCGTGCGCCCCTGGTGGCGCAGCTGGTCGATGAAGTCCATGAGCTCACGGGTGTTGTCCCAGTCCTGCCCGTAGGTGGGCTCGTCCAGGACGACGACGTCGCGCTCCTCGCTGACCATGGTGGCCACCGAGAGCCTGCGGGCCTGACCGCCCGAAAGGGTCAGGGGATGGTGGTTCCGGTGGGCGGTCAGGTGGAACTGCTCGAGGAGCTCACTGACCCGCTCCGGCGAGGTCCCTCCGACGGCGAGCTCCGCCCCGACGGTGGTGGCCACGAACTGGTGCTCGGGGTTCTGAAAGACGTATCCGACCAGGTGCTTGCCCTTGCCGACGTCCCGGCCGCCAACCATTGCCTTGTCGGCCCGTGAGCGGACGAGTCCGGCCAGGGCGGACAGGATCGAGGACTTGCCCGCGCCGTTGGGCCCGACCAGCGCCACGAGCTCGCCACCACCCAGACGCAGAGACACCCGGGGCGCGCGCCCCGGGACCTCAAGGTCGACCAGCTCGACACTGGTTCGAGCCTCGGGCCGGGGGCGGCCGGCGACTACCTCGCGGGTGTCGATGGCCTCGACCTGCTGCCAGCTCTCAGCGGAGTCCCGCACCTGTTTCTCCAGGTAGCGCACCTCGTTGTGGGCGCACAGGTCGGCGAGCCGGGGCACCCGGATTCCGGCCTCGGCACAGGTCAGGGCCGCCTCCGACGCCTGCGTCCCAACGGGGAGGTCGTCGTCGGTGTCACGCAGGGCTCGGGGCATCCACACTCCGGCGTCGGTCAGCTCGCGGCGGTGGCTCATGAAGACCTCCCGCGGCGAGCCGACGGCGATGGTCCGCCCGTCGGCGTTGAGGGCCAGGACCTGATCGACGATGGGCAGCACCGGGTCGAGGTCATGGTCGATGACGACGACCGCCATCCCGGAGGTGGTCAGGGAGGAGATGAGGGTGTAGAACTCGTCCCGGCCGGTGGCATCGATAGTGCTGGTCGGCTCGTCGAGCACGAGGAGCTGTGGGCGCATGGCCAGGGCGACGGCGAGCGCGAGCCGTTGACGCTGTCCGCCCGAGAGCGTCCAGGGATCGTCCCAGATGCGCTCGATGAGTCCCACCGCGCGCAGGGCCTGCTCGACCCGCGCGGTGATCTCCGACCTGGTCAGGCACAGGTTCTGCAGCGGGAAGGCGACATCGTCGTGGACGGTGCGGGTGACGACGGCGGCGTCGGGGCTCTGGCCGACGTAGGCGACGGTCTGGGCCAGGTTCTGGACGGTGGCGTCGGCGACCTCGGTGCCGGCCAGTCTCAAGCTGCCGGCGTACTCAGAGGGCAGGCAGTGCGGGATGAGGCCGCACAGCGCGCGCACGAGGGTGGTCTTGCCGCAGCCCGAGGGACCGATGACGGCGGTGACCTGAGCGCGCAGGTGGGCGAGGTCGACGGCATCCAGGACCCAGTTCTCGCGTCCGAGGTAGTGGACACTCAGGCCCTCGATGCTCACCAGTGCCGGATCGGCCGACTCTCCCAGAGGCCGCTCCACCTCCGGAGCAGCCGGTGCGGCGGGCACTGTCTCAGGCACGGCTGGTCGTGCGGTGATCGATGCCGACGCCGGCGCGGTTGAGCAGTCGGGTCAGGACAATGGTGAGGCCGCCGCCGACCAGGGCCGAGACCACGGCGATGACGACGCCGGCGCTCGCCGAGGCCATGCCCGCTGCGGCGCTTATGACGGAGACGTACATGATGCCGTTGAGCAGGCCGAAGGTTGCCGCCGAGATGAGAAAGGACCACCAGGTCCACTTCCGGTAGAGCAGGATGGCCAGGGGCACCTCGACGAAGGCCCCGCCGATGAGGTTGCCGACGATGGCCGCGGGGCCGACCGGGGTGGTGAAGACGGACATGATGCCCATGAGAAGAGCCGCAATCATGACGGCGCCGGGGCGCCGCACAACGGTTGCGGGCAGCAGGTACGGCACGAGCCACAGCCCCATGATCGCGCAGCCCAGGAGCACGGCATCCCGGGAGGCTCCCGCCGCCGGAGCCAGGTAGTTCAGCGGAACCAGGAGGATCATGGAGACGACCGCCAGCGCGGCGATCATCATGAGGTTGCGGGTTCCCAGGGCGGAGTCGGCCAGACCTGAGCGCGATGAGGTGTGAACCGAGGGCCTGTCCTGCTCGGTGGCGGCCGGCGTGCGATTGGTGGTGCTCATGCTTTCTCCTTGCGTGTTCTCACGGGTCACGGTGACCGCTCCGACGTCGTGCCGCAGCCCCGGGGCAGGCCGCGTCGGGCGCGCCGGCGTGATGACCGCACATCTACTCCACCCCCAGCCTGTTTTGCAAATCATTATCATTATTGACTTGCTCAGAGAAATACCCGACCCGAGTTGCGCGATCAACATGTCGAACGAGCCGCTCCAGGGGCGTCACCCCGAGAAGCGACTCGCCCCACTAGCTTTGGTGAGGCATACCTAAGTGTCTACTCCTTCTTGGCAGTTCACGCAAGGGTCGACCTGGCCCCGGGCCGTGAGGGAACACCCGGCCCCAGCCTTTGAAAGGACGGGAGAAACCGGTAGCGGACAGCACTGAAGGGCGACGGGGCCCAGGCTCTCAGGAGTCTCAGCCCGGCGCACCCAGGCCGCCGCGGCCCACGAGGTCGATGCGGTGCATCTCCTCGGGGCGCAGTCCCAGCACCCGCTGAGTCAGGGACTCGGCGGCCTCGTGGCTCGTCTCCAGCGGATCCGGCAGATCCACTGGAGCAGTGGGCGGCGAGTCCAGTCGCAAGCTCTCCCAGGAGACGGAGAAGTCAGCGCCCACCTCCAGGCAGGCCGCCACGAAGGCCCCCCGCAGGGCGGCGCGTGTGGCCGGGGGCGTCTGGCGGGCACGCTCGATCTCCTCCGGATCGCACAGGTTCACCATGGCCCCCTGGGCGACCAGGCGCGGAACCAGTCCGGTCTCGGCGTTGAGGTCGTGGTAGGCCAGGTCCACCCGCGAGCGCAGGGTCTCCAGGGACTGGCCGCTCAGCTGGGGGTGGCGCTCACGCTGGGCGCGCATGAGACGTCGCTTGATGGCCCAGTCGATCTCGGTGTCGATGGCACTGTCGTCGTGGTGGCGCAGCGCGGAGATGACGCGTGGCGCCAAGTCGGCGAGCAGATGCTCGGCACCGCGCAGGAAGTCCGGCACTCCGGCGTCGTCCAGGTAGGAGGTCAGTCGCTCCAGGAAGGCCTCCTGGATATCGACGGCGCTCAAGCACCGGCCCTGGACGGTGGTGGCGGGCACGTCCCCCCAGGGGCTCTCCCCCAGCGCCGATAGCGTGGCCAAGGGGTCGGCCAGGGTCAGGTCGCTGAAGTCCCATCCCACCTCGAGGGCGTCCAGGAGCAACAGGGTCACAGCGCCGCGCAGGCCCGTTGTCGGCTCGGCCATGGTGGTGTCGGCGCAGGTGACATGCAGGCGGCGCAGGCGGCTCGCGTCGGCGTGGGGCTCGTCGCGGGTGTTGACCAGGGCGCGCTGCCCGGTGGTGTCGGCCGAGGTCAGGGCCTGCAGGTGGGGGGCGCGCGGTGACAGACCCCAGGCGGCCTCCTCCCCCGCACCGCGGCTGCCGTCGTTCGGCTCCGTCGGGCCGCCTGCCAGTGGGCGCCCGGAGCCGACCAGGACGGGACGCGTGGACAGGAAGGAGGTGAGGACCGCCATGGTGGTCTCACTGCTGGCGGCCGATGCGTCGTCGGGGGCGTCGAGCAGGCTGCGGGGCACGGAGTAGCTCTCGTGGCAGCCGTAGGTGTGGCCGGCCGAATCGGTGTTGTTGGCCAGGAGGTGGAAGCGGACCGCGGCCCCCTCCTGGGCGAGGCTCTCGGCGGCGCGCTGCGCCATGGCGGCCAGGATCGCCCGGCCGGCCTGGTCCTGGGCAACGAGGTCGCGCACACTCACGCACTCCGCGGTGGCGTACTCGGGGTGGACTCCGATGTCGAGGTAGAGGCGCCCGCCGTTGGGCAGGAAGAGGTTGGTGCTGCGGTAGCCGACCGGCCGGTGACGGAAGATGAGCGCCGCCGCCCGCTCGACGTCCGGCAGGTCCGCCTTCCTCTCCTCCGGCGGCCCCGCGGGGGCGCACAGGAGGCCGAACTCGGTCTCCAGTCCGGTGACGCGCGGCCCCGGGACGCTGGTGCTCACTGGCCGCCCTTCTGGACGAAGCCGCGCACGAACTCCTGGGCGTCAACGGCCAGGACGTCGTCGATCATGTCCAGCACCGAGTCCAGGCCCTGGCCCCGGGCAGGGCCTGCGGGGGCGGGGGTCGGGTCGTCGTCGGGGGCGGGGTCGTCCTGGCGGCTGCGGGACGGCTGGGCGAACTCACTCATGTCTGCTCTCCTGACAGGGTGGCGGATGTGGTCACTGCTTCGGTGGCTCGCCCCGGGTCGCCGGGGCGCTCACCCGTGAGGCGCGAGAGGACCTCGACGACGTCGGCGGCGTCCTTGAGGGCCGGCGCCGTGGCGGTGCAGGTGAAGGCCAGGGTGTCGGTCAGGGGCAGGCGGCGCTGGGCCCTCTCACCGGTTTCCAGGACCATGGAGTGCCAACCGGCGGCGACCACCTGCCCGGGGAAGTCGCTCACGAGCCTACCTCTCAGCCAGGCCCGGGTCGTGGTGGGCGGCTCGGCGAGGGCCGCCTCCACCACCTCGTCACTGAACCCGCCGCGCGCGTCGACGCCGGCGGGAACCCGCTCGGCCAGGCCTCTCCCACCTGGGGAGAGCTCGGACCAGGCCAGGTCGACGGCGTGGAGGACGTCGTGTCCGCCGGTGCCGGGATGGCGGCGGGCGGTGGCGTCCAGGAGCTGCTTCTTGGCGACCCACTCCAGGTGCCCGGCCGCTCCTTGCGACTCCCCCGGCTCGTGGCCGCCGGCGCCCTGGGCCTGCAGCTCGCGCAGTGAGGCCAGTGAGGCCTCCCAGAAGGCGAGGATCGCTCCGGTCTCGGCGCCGTCGGTGTCGGCGCCGTCGGCCAGCGCGGCCAGGTCTGGGCGCAGGGGGTCGCCTGGTGGTGCCGGCGCGGGGCGGCCGCGGTCCTTCAGGTGGCTGCGCACCGTCTGTAGGTAGTGCTCCAGGATCTCCAGGGCGCTCAGGCGCCGCCCGTCGGCCAGCTCCAGCGTGTCTTGAAGGCGGGTGTCGCGGGAGACGTCCCGGGCCTGGGTCACGGGGTCGGCCAGGCGCAGGTGGCGCCAGGCGGTGGGAACGCCGTCGGCCAGCACCTGGAGGACGAGGGCGGTCATGCCGAGCTTGAGCCAGGCGATGGTGCCGAAGCAGTTGGCGTCGCCTGCCACGAGGTGGAGACGGCGCCAGCGCTGGGGGTCGGTGTGGGGCTCGTCGCGGGTGTTGACCAGGGGGCGGTCCACGGTGGTGCCCAGGCCGACGATCCTCTCCAGGTAGTCGGCCCGCTGGCTGATCTGGAAGTCGGCGCCCTGGGCGACGGCGCCGGTGCCGACCCGGCCCGAGCCCACCAGAAGCGGGCGGACCACGAGCAGGGGGACCAGGGCCTGGACGAGGTCGTTGAAGTCGAGGGCGCGGGGCACGAGGTAGTTCTCGTGGGTGCCGTAGGTGGCGCCCTTGCCGTCGACGTTGTTCTTGAACAGGCGCGCCTTCACGCCGCGCCGGCGCAGCTGCTCGGCGCCCCTGGCCACCAGGAGGTCCCCCGCCCGGTCAGCCAGGACGGCCTGGGCGGCACCGGTGCACTCGGGGGTGGCGTACTCGGGGTGGCCGTGGTCCACGTAAAGGCGCCCGCCGGTGCCCACGCAGGTCGCGGTGCCGCGCTGCCAGGCCTCCTCCTGGGCGGTCAGGCGCACGACGGCGGTGGTGCGTACCCGTCCGGGGACGGGGGCCTCGACGGAGGCGGCTCCGGGGATGTCGGTGAGCATGGAGGGGTCGGCCGCTGCGCGGTCCATCTCAAAGCCGCGGGCGTCACGCAGGGGGTACTCCCCGGAGTAGTCCCAGCGCACGCCTCGACTGCGCCCCGCCTCACCCTCGGCGTCCAGGCAGGCGGCCACGACGTCCTCGGGCTCGGCCCCGAGGATGCCGTACTCGGTCTCCAGACCCAGGACCGTGACCTCACGGCCGGGGACCCACTGGGTACTCTCCGGCGCCACGGCTCTCACTCCTCGCGCGAGCGCTGGAGCACGCTCATGGAGACCACGGGGGTGCCGCGCCGCCCGCTGACGCGGGCCCAGTCGTCAGGGTGGACGGTGGCGGGCAGGCCCTCGTTCTCCATGATCTCCTCGATGACGGCGCGGCGCAGGTGCTCTGACGTCAGGCCGCGCCTGCCGTTGGTGACCAGGTCCTTGACGGCCGCCTTCTTGGCTCGGTCGACGATGTTGGCGAGCATGGCGCCGCTGACGAGGTCGGCGACGTGGAGGATCTCGGCCTGCCCGTCGAAGCGGGTGAGCTCGACCATCTCGGTGGCACGGCGGCGGGTGTAGAGGGCCTCGATCACTTGCTCGATGAGAGCGTCCACCGCCCCCTGCGCGTCGCCGTGAGCGGCCAGGAGCTCCTCGCTGATGGGCAGGTCGGGGGTCAGGTAGGTCGCCAGGATCTCGGCGGCGCCGCGCCGGTCCGGCCGCCCGATGCGGATCTTGACGTCCAGGCGGCCCGGCCGCAGGATCGCCGGGTCGATCATGTCCTCACGGTTGGTGGCGCCAATGACCACGACGTTGTCGAGCTCGTCGACGCCGTCGATCTCGGCGAGCATCTGCGGGACCACGGTGGTCTCCACGTCCGAGGAGCGCCCAGACCCGCGGGTGCGGAACAGGGAGTCCATCTCGTCGAAGAAGACGACGACGGGCACCCCGGTGGCCGCCTTCTCCCGGGCGCGGGCGAAGATGACACGGATGCGCCGCTCGGTCTCCCCCACGTACTTGTCCAGCAGCTGGGGGCCCTTGATGTTGAGGAAGTAGGCCTCGCCACGCCCGCCGGCCCCCAGAGAGGCGGCGACGGCCTTGGCGATGAGGGTCTTGCCGCATCCGGGCGGACCGTAGAGCAGCACTCCGCGCGGTGGGGTGAGCCGGTGCTCGCGGTAGAGGTCGGGGTGGAGGAAGGGCAGCTCGACGGCGTCGCGGATGAGCTCGATCTGCTCGCCCAGTCCCCCGATGTCGCCGTATCCGACGTCGGGCACCTCCTCCAGGACGAGCTCCTCGACCTCGGAGCGCACCACGGGTCGTAGCGCCATGCGCACGGCCAGGTCGGCCACGAGGGCGTCACCGACCCGGGGGCGGTGGTCGCTCAGGGTCTCCGAGAGGCTGAGGACCTGCTCCTCGTCGTGGCGGGCCAGGACCAGGACGGTGCCGTCGTCGTAGGTCTCCTTGACGGTGACAACCTCCCCGAAGCGCGGCGAGGGGCAGGTGGCGGTGATGACGAGGTGCTCGTTGAGGACGACGTCGTCGCCCGGGTGGAGGGAGGAGGACACGACGGCGGGTCCCACACCCACCCGGTGGCGCCTCCCGGCGATGGAGACGTCGGCGGTGCGCGCGGTGGCGTCCACGGCCAGGACGGTGGCGTGCGCCAGGGGCGGGAGCTGAAGGGCCTTGACGTCCTCGTGGAGGGCCGCCAGCTCCTGGCGCGCGGCCCTGAGGGCATTGGCCAGGTGGGTGTTCTTGCGGCTGAGGACGCCGGCGTGCTCGCTGAGCTCCCGCAGGCGGTCGGTGACGTCCCCTCCGGCCTGGCTGCCTCCCTGCGCTGACGGGTCCCGGGAGACGCCCGACGACGTCTGTGCGGCTGGGTACTTGTGCTCCACCGGCTCCTCATCCATGCGCGTCCTCCTCGACCGCGGCCCGGGGCCGCTGCGGGCCCGCTCGATCCGTATTGGTACAAGCGTACCAATCAGCGCCCGTTTCGTAACCCGGATCCATATCTATGAGGCAGCTGGGGCGGCGCCGACGCCCACCGACCTCACACCTGGCCGTGTCGAGGGTCCGGGCCGCACCGTGACAGAATCGACCCCATGTCTGAGACCCCCACGAGCCACACCGCTCCCCCGTCATCGTCCAGCCGCCTGCTGCCCTCCGAGCCCCACAGCCCGCGAGTGCCGGCCAAGGTGTCGACCGACGGCCTGGAGACCACCTGGGGCGAGCGCTGGGAGTCCGAGGGGACCTACGCCTTCGACCGCAGCGCCGAGCGCGCCGAGGTCTTCTCCATCGACACTCCGCCGCCGACGGTCTCCGGCTCCCTGCACGTGGGGCACGTCTTCTCCTACACCCACACCGACACCGTGGCTCGCTTCCAGCGCATGCGCGGTAAGGCGGTGTTCTACCCCATGGGCTGGGACGACAACGGCCTGCCCACTGAGCGTCGCGTCCAGAACTACTTCGGGGTGCGCTGCGACCCCTCGCTGCCCTATGACCCGGACTTCACTCCTCCGCACACCGGCGGGGAGGGTAAGTCGATCAAGGCCCGCGACCAGGTGCCGGTCTCGCGTCGCAACTTCGTCGAGCTGTGCGAGCGCCTCACGGTGGAGGACGAGAAGCAGTTCGAGGCCCTGTGGCGTAGGCTCGGCCTGAGCGTGGACTGGTCGCACACCTATCAGACCATCGGCGAGCGGGCCCGCAAGGTCGCCCAGACCGCCTTCCTGCACAACCTTGAGCGCGGGGAGGCCTACCAGGCGGCGGCGCCGGGTCTGTGGGACGTCACCTTCCAGACGGCGGTGGCCCAGGCAGAGCTGGAGTCCCGCGAGTACCCCGGCTTCTACCACCGCCTGGCCTTCCACATCGTGGATGAGGCGGCCGCTGTCAAGGCCGAGGCCGCCGGCGCCCCGGTGGAGGGCGGCGTCGACGTGTGCATCGAGACCACCCGCCCCGAGCTGCTGCCGGCCTGCGTGGCTCTGGTGGCCCACCCCGACGACGAGCGCTACCAGCCCCTGTTCGGCACCACCGTGTCCTCCCCCGTCTTCGGCGTCGAGGTGCCGGTCCTGCCGCACCCGGCCGCGGAGAAGGACAAGGGCGCCGGCATCGCCATGTGCTGCACCTTCGGTGACACCACGGACATCGACTGGTGGCGCGACCTGCAGCTGCCGCTGCGCGCGATCCTGCGCAAGGACGGGCGCATCGAGACCGAGACCCCCGAGTGGATCACCTCCGAGGCCGGCCGTGAGATGTACGAGGCCATGGCCGGCAAGACCACCTTCTCGGCCCGTGAGGTCCTCGTTGCCCGCCTGGCCCAGACCGGTGAGATGCGCGGTGAGCCCGTCAAGACGGTGCGTCAGACGAACTTCTTCGAGAAGGGTGACAAGCCCCTGGAGATCGTCACCTCCCGCCAGTGGTACATCCGCAACGGCGGCAAGGAGTGGACGAACCCGGCCTCTGGTACCGACCTGCGCGAGGAGCTGCTCGAGCGCGGCCGCCAGCTGGAGTTCCACCCCGACTTCATGCGCGTGCGCTACGAGAACTGGGTGCGTGGCCTCAACAACGACTGGCTGGTCTCGCGTCAGCGCTTCTTCGGCGTCCCCTTCCCGCTGTGGTACAAGGTCGGGGCTGATGGCGAGGTCGACTACGACGCGATCCTGACGCCGGCCGAGTCCGAGCTGCCCGTGGACCCCTCCTCCGACGTCCCAGCCGGCTACACCGAGGACCAGCGCGGCAAGCCCGGTGGTTTCGTCGGTGAGCTCGACATCATGGACACCTGGGCCACCTCCTCCCTCTCACCCCAGCTGGCCTCAGGCTGGCTGAGCGACGAGGACCTCTTCGGCCGGGTCTACCCGATGGACCTGCGCCCGCAGGGGCAGGACATCATCCGCACCTGGCTGTTCACCACGGTGGTGCGCGCGGACCTGGAGTTCGCGGCCCTGCCGTGGACGAATGCCGGCCTGTCGGGCTGGATCCTGGACTCCGACCACAAGAAGATGTCCAAGTCGAAGGGCAATGTCGTCACTCCCATGGGCCTGCTGGAGCAGTACGGCTCCGACGCCGTGCGTTACTGGGCCAGCTCGGCCCGTCTGGGCCTGGACGCGGCCTTCGAGGAGACCCAGATCAAGATCGGCCGGCGCCTGGCCATCAAGGTCCTCAACGCCTCCAAGTTCGCCCTGTCCATGGGGATCCCTTGGGATGCCGACGAGGCCGCCGTGGCCGCGGCCCCCGCCCCCTGCCTGGACGCCTCGGTGGTCAGTGAGCCGATCGACCGCGCGGTCCTGGCGGCTCTGGCCAACGTCGTCGACGCCGCCACGGAGGCTTTCGAGGACTTCGGTCACGCCCGGGCTCTGGAAGTCACCGAGTCCTTCTTCTGGACCTTCTGCGATGACTACATCGAGCTGGTCAAGGACCGGGCCAATGACTTCGACGGCTCTCACGACGCCGCTGCTGTCCGCTCGGCGCGGGCGACGCTGGCGATCGCGGTGGACACCTTCGTGCGCCTGCTGGCCCCCTTCCTGCCGTTCGCCACCGAGGAGGTGTGGAGCTGGTACCGCACCGGCTCGGTGCACCGGGCCGCCTGGCCGCAGTCCGATGGTCTGCGGGAGGCCTCCGCCGGGGCCGACGCCGAGCTGGTGGCCCGCGCCGGGGCCGCTCTGGCGGCGCTGCGCAAGGTGAAGTCGGAGGCCAAGACGAGCCAGAAGACACCGATCCTCTCGGTGGCGCTGGCCGTTGCCGCCGACCGGCCCGAGTACGCCGAGGCCATCGAGGTGGTGCGTGCGGACCTGACCGAGGCCGCCAAGGTCACCGGCCCCTTCACCGTGGAGCAGGCCGCCCCGGCAGCCGACTCAGCCGAAGGCGCCTTCCCGGTGACCGTGACCGCCGCCGAGCTCGGCCAGGCCCCGGCCAAGAAGAAGTGAGCCGCGAGCACCCGGTCCTGTGACGAACGGTGGCGCGCCCCCTCGGGCGGCGCCACCGTCGTCGTTCTAGGGCCTGCCGGGCAGGTTCACGCGGTCGGTTCTCTGCCGGAGGCTCAGGAGGATCCGGTACTCGATGAGGACGATGACCACGGCGGCCAGCAGGGCCGCAAGCACGTCGATGCGGCTGTGAGTCACGCAGTCGCGGCTGAGGAAGGGAATGAGTCGGGAGTCAAGCGAGGTCAGGCGCTCCCCGAGGCAGCTCATCGTGTCCCCGAGGTCATCCCGAGTGCTGGCGCTGCCGACCGTGTAGCCCCAGGCGACCCCGATCGTCAGTGCGAAGGTGCCGCCGAATGGTAGCCAGGAGAAGCCACGGGGCAGGTGGGCTCGATTCCGCCGGGACAGCACCACCGCGACGACGGCGATGGAGGCGAACACGATGCTCACTCCCAGCCCCATGAGGTCGGCGCGGTGCCGGATGCTCATGGGAGGACTGGGCCGCGCCGGATCAACGACCTCGTCGCTCGCCACCGAGTACCCGCGGTCGTCGTTGCCAGTGAGGACGAGACTGTGGCGGTTCGTCTCCACGCTGGTCGTGCTGGAAACGTCTGCGTAGGTCTTGGAGGTGGAGACCTCGGCTATCACATGAACATTGCCGTCACCCTGGTAGGTGGGCCTGATGCGCTTGACCTCGCTCGTCGCGGAGGTCACCGGGATACCGTCCTGGGTCAGCTGTTTGCGCGCATCTCGGATCATCAGCTCGGCCTGCATAGGTGGGGCGGCTCCGGTGGAGGCCTCGGGATTAGTCCATTCGGCGTCCAGCAGCGCTTGATGCTTCTTGACCGCGGCCAGGACGAGGTCGGAGTCGGGTTCGTCCCGTGCTGCCTCCTGGATCCTGGGAACCAGCCACGGGACAGCGGCGAGAGCCGCCACGGCCAGGATCAGCAGGCCGATGAGAGTGTTGATTATGCGGGTTCTACTCAGCGTCATGCCCTCTCCTTCAACGTCTCACATTCATCATCGAGTCTGGCAGACATTGCAGCAATCCGGGCGCTTTCACGTCCGCTCCTCAGCTCCGGCAGAGCGCCGTGGAGCCGCGGTCAGTGAGGACGGCGGGCATGAGCCCACGGTGCTGGGACGGGTCCGGTTCTCCTCTGAGGCGCCTCAGCAGGAGCGAGCCCGCCTCGGCCCCCATGGTCTCACGGTTGACGCTGAGCTCGCTGAAGGCTTCCCCCCGGCGGACGCTGTCCTGCGTGATCCCGAGGGTGAGCACGGACAGGTCGGCGGGAACGGACAGGCCGTGGGCCTGCGCCGCGCAGGCAAGTCCCACCACGGCGGCGGGGTTGTTGGACAGGACTGCGCTGCACCCCTCGATGAGGCCGCCGGATCGCACGATGTCGGCGCCGGCCAGCGCCGCCTCCGGGACCTGGCGCACCAGGATCTCCACCCCCAGCTTCTGCGCGGCGCGCAGGAGCTCGTGGGTGTGGTCCTGGCGGGCGTGAGCGTCGTCGGAGGCGGTCTCCCGCATGAGTGCGATGATGCGGCGGTGCCCGAGCCCGGTCAGGTGCTCGACGCCGGCGTGCGCCATCTGAGCGAAGTCCGCGTCGATGCCGGGCGCCCCGCCGGCGCGATCGGAGGAGCCGATGAGGACGGTGGGGACCTTCTCCTCCAGCAGCATCGCCTCGCGCTCATCGCCGTCGGCCACATCCATGAGAACCACCCCGCCCAGGGCGCCGGAGCGCACGAGCGAGCGCAGCTCGATCAGCGGCGTCGAAGAGGTCATGACCGGGATGACGACCTGGATTCCGCTGAGCGCCAGTGCGCGGCGCACCCCATCGACGTAGTCCAGGTCATTGGCGTCAATGGTGGAGCGCTGGCGCCGGAACAGGACCCCCACGGTGCGCAGCACCGGCGAGGCCAGTGAGCGGGCTGCGGTGTTGGGGTGGTAGTCGAGCTCGCGCACGGCCCGCATGACCCGCTCCCGGGTGCTCGAGCGCGTCGAGCGCTGGCCGCTCAGGACGTAGGTGACGGTCGAGGGCGACACCCCCGCCGCCCGGGCCACGTCAGCGCGGGTCGCCGCCATCGGTTCCTCCGGCGAAAAGATCCAGCCAGCAGGCACCGTTGGGTGGTACGACGACGGCGTCGGCGGCATCCACGGTATCCGCCGAATCCGCCCCGTCCACCTCGCTTCGGTGCCAGGAGGTGATGAGGGTTCTGCCGGCTGCCTTGATCGCCACCGGCTGCTCGGTGGTGTTGAGGACGATCCCTGTGGTGCCGTTGCGTAGGAGCAGGATCCCGGGTTCACTGTCCAGCCACTCCACCGAGCCGCGCCCCAGTCGGAGCTCGCGGCGCAGGGCGATGGCCCGCCGGTACAGGCTGAGGGTGGAGCCCTCGCGCTCCTCCTGGACCTGAGGCGAGTACTCGCCCCACCCCTCGGGTTGGGGCAGCCAGGTGAGGCCGGTGGCGTTGTAGCCGTAGGAGGCTCCGTCCCGCGTCCAGGGCAGGGGGACCCGGCAGCCGTCGCGCCCTGGTACGAGATGGTCGGTGCGCTCCCACAGGGGGTCCTGGCGGGCCTCGTCCTCCATGGTGGTGTGCTCGGGCAGTCCCAGCTCCTCGCCCTGGTAGAGGTAAGCGCTGCCGGGCAGGCCCAGCATGAATAGGGTGGCGGCCCGCGCCCGGGCCAGGCCGAGCTCGGCGTTGGGCTGGGGATCCTTGGGGCCGATCCCGGGGTTGGTGTCCATGTCGGCGGGGTAGGCCAGGCGGGAGGCGTGGCGCACGACGTCGTGGTTGGACAGCACCCAGGTGGCTGGCGCCCCGACGGCGCCGTACTCGCTCAGGGAGACGTCGATGACGCGGCGCAGCGCGTCGGCGTCCCACCCGGCGCCCAGGAAGGGGAAGTTGAAGGCCTGGCTCATCTCGTCGGCGCGCACGTACTGGGCGACATCGGCCTCCGTGGGCACCCAGGCCTCGGCGACCAGGAGGATGTCCTCGCCGACCTCGTCCAGGACACGGTGCCACTCGCGGTAGATGTCGTGGACCCCGGGCTGGTTGAAGGCCGGCCCAACGTCGGGCAGCTTCTCGCGGGCGGCGGCAGCGTCCTCGCCTTCTACGGCGACGACATTCCACCTGTCCGGACCGAGATCGTCGTCGGGCAGCCCCTCGGCCTTGACCAGCCCGTGGGCGACGTCGACGCGGAACCCGTCGATGCCGCGCTCCACCCAGAAGCGCAGGAAGGTGTGAAAGTGCTCGTGAACGTCCTCGTTGGACCAGTTGAAGTCGGGTTGCTCGGCTGCGAACAGGTGAAGGTAGTACCAGTCCTGGTCCTCGCTGCGGCCGGTAAGCGGCTCGACCGGCTGCCAGGCGGGTCCGCCGAAGAGCGAGCCCCAGTTGTTCGGGGCGCCGTCGGTGCTGTGCCGAAAGATATAGCGGTCGCGCTCGGGCGAACCGGGCCCGGCCTCCAGAGCGGCGCGGAACCACTTGTGCTGGTCGGAGGAGTGGTTGGGGACCAGGTCGATGATGACGCGGATGCCGGCCTCGTGGAGGTCGGCGATGAGGGCATCGAGGTCCTGCAGGGAACCGTACTCGGGGGCCAGGTCGAAGTAGTCCGAGACGTCGTAGCCGGCGTCGACCTGGGGCGAGGGGTAGAAGGGCGAGAGCCACACGGCATCCACGCCGAGTGCCACCAGGTGGTCGATGTGCTCCCGGATCCCCTGAATATCGCCGATGCCGTCACCGTTGGCATCGGCGAAGGAGCGGGGGTAGATCTGGTAGATGACGGCATCGCGCCACCAGGCTTCGGTGTCGGTACGCGATACGAGGCCCTGCGGGCGGGCACTGGTCAAGGTCATGGACGGGTCCTATGTCAGGCCGCTGCGCTGCGGCCAGGTGAATGAAGACGAGGGATGAGAGAGGGGGTCGGAGGCAACCAGCGTCGCCCCGAACGATCCCTGTGGGGCGGTGCGGTGGTGCCGCCCCACAGAGACGAACGGGTGATGGGCGGGCTCTCCAGGGAGCCGGGCCCGGGCTTGCGTCTGTCTACTGCTTGAGTCCTCCTGCGGCCAGTCCGGCCACGATCCGCCGCTGGAAGAGCAGCACCATGATGACCAGCGGCAGCGTCATGATGACACCGGCCGCCATCTGGGAGCCGAAGGGCGTGTTGAACTGGGAGTCCCCGGTGAACTTCGACAGCAGCACCGTGGCCGGCTGCATCGAGGGGTTGATGATCATCGTGACGGCCACGAGGAACTCGTTCCAGGCGCCGATGAAGATGATGATGGCGGTAGTGAAGATTCCCGGCGCGGCCAGCGGGAGGATGACCTTGCGGAAGGCCTGGCCGGGGGTGCATCCGTCGACCATGGCGGACTGCTCGAGCTCCTGGGGCATCTGCCGGAAGAAGCTCGTCAGGTTCCACACCGCCAGTGGCAGTGAGAAGGACAGGTCCGGGACGATCATCGCCTGGTAGGTGTCCGTCCAGCCCCAGGCGGCGAAGTTCTTCAGCAGGGGCACGATGATGGCCACGAGTGGGAACATCGAGGTGGCGATGATGAGGAGCATTAGCAGGCCCTTGCCCCGGAAGTCGAGGCGCGCCAGGGCGTAGGCGGTGAAGGTCGCCACTGCCAGCGCCACGACCGTCACGACGATCGAGACGACCAGGGAGTTGATGAGGCCGTTGGCGAAGTCGTTCTTCTCGGAGAAGACCGCCTTGTAGTTCTCGAAGGAGGGGTGGCGGGGCCACCAGCTGTTCTCGAAGATCTCACTGTCGGGGCGCAGTGAGGAGACCAGCATCCAGTAGAAAGGCGCCAGGCAGTAGATGACGATGAGGACGATTCCGACGGTGGAGAAGTGGCTTCCCCAGTCCCTCTTGGTTTTGCGGACAGGTGCGGCGGTGGAGGTGCTCATGCCTGCTGGCTCCTTTCAGTAGCCGTCTGGGAGGCCGGGGTGGAGGAGCCGGAGCGCTTGAAGAAGGCGCTGACCGGCAGCTTGCGCTCATTGCGCTTGCGTCTGGCCTCGTCGTTACCACTGATGTCGGTGTTGGTGATCTTCAAGAACGCGACGGCGAAGACGAAGACGTAGAGGAACAGGATGAGGGCGTAGGCCGCGGCACTGCCGTAGCGGGAGTTGGAACTCTCGTCCTGGACCAGCATGGAGAGGGTCTCCACGCTGCCCTTCCTGGGGCCAATGAGGATGTAGGGCAGGTCGAACATGCGCAGGGCGTCCAGGGCCCGGAAGACCACGGCCACGACGAGCGCGGGCTTGACCAGCGGCAGGGTGATGGAGGTGAAGCGCTTCCAGGCGCTGGCGCCGTCGATCTTGGCGGCCTCGTAGACCTCATCGGGAATGAGCTGGAGCCCAGCCAGGGTAAGCAGCCCGATGTAGGGCGCCGTCTTCCACACGTCGGCGATAATGATGGCCGCCTTGGCGCTCAGGTCCCCTGAGGCCCACATGACGTGCCGGCCCAAAATGGCGTTGGCGACACCGTTCTGGTTGAAGATCCAGCCCCACAGGATGGCGGAGACCGCGGTGGGGATCGCCCAGGGCACGAGGATCGAGGCGCGCACGATGCCGCGTCCCTTCATCGCCTTGTGCATGATGAGCGCCATGGCAACACCCAGGATGGTCTCCAGGACTACGGTGACCACGCCGAAGAGGGTCGTGTTGTAGAAGGCCACCCAGAACCTCTCCCCGGCGCTGGAGAAGATGTCGGTGTAGTTCTTCAGACCCACGAAGGGCTCAGTGGTGGAGAAGAAGCCGTTGTCCTCCAGGCGGGGCCGCCCGAAGAGCGACTGGTAGAGAGACTGGGCGATGGGGATGAGGATGACGATCGTCAGTACCAGCACCGTGGGCGAGATGAGCAGCCAGGCCAGACGGGCCTGGGCCTTGGAGCTCTTGGACTGGCGATTGACGACTTGTTCGGAGTGCGTCGTTGTACTCATGACTGTCCTTTGACCGTCCTTTTGACTGTCCTTGCTGACTGTCCTAGATGACATGACCGGGTTCACGAGAGGCTCCGCCGCAAGGCGGTCACCGTATCGAGGCTCTTAGCCCTCCAGCTTCTTCAGGCCGCTGCTCAGGCCGGCGATAACGTCCTTGGCTGCCCTGCTCCCCGGCTGCTGGATCGCGGGATAGATGCTGTCCTGGATCTTGGCGGTGACGTCGCCGTAGTAGACGGCCTGAGGACGGCTCTTGGCGTTCTTAAGACTCTGCTTGAGAATCGGCAGGTAGGGGAAGTCCTTGAGAAGCTCGGGGTCGTCGTAGAGGGATCCGAGGATCGGGGCGAGCGTCTGGGTCTTAAGCTGATAACGCTGGGAGTCCTCATTGATCCACCACTTGACGAACTTCAAGGCAGTGGCCTTGTTCTTCGACCCCTTGGTGATGGCGCAGTTGTGCCCACCCAGGGTCGGCACGAATGACTTGCCATCGATGCTCGGCAGGGCGGCGACGTCGAACTTGTCCGTCCCCAGGGACTCCTTGTTATTGGCGTACTGATAGGGCCACTGACGGAGGAACAGGAGGTCGCCCGCCTCGAAGGCGTTACGCCCGTCCTCCTCCTTCCACTCCAAGGACTCCTTGGGGATGTAGTTCTTGGAGAAGCCGTCAATGAGCCACTGCAGACCGGTAACCGACTCGGCGGAGTCGACGATGACCTGAGCATCGTCGTCGTAGAAGTCGCCGCCTGCGGTGTGGATGAACTCCGAGGCGCAGCAGGTCAGGCCCTCGTACTTGGCGAACTGACCGCCGAACCCTCCGATGTTCTCGTGGCCGGGCAGGGCCCGCACCTTGTCGATGGCGGCCTTGACCTCGTCCCAGGTCTTGGGAACCGCGACGCCGGCCTTCGCCAGGAAGTCCTTGCGGTAGAACATCATCGGAGCGTCAGTGACGAAGGGGACCGCGAAGAGCTTGTCCTTGTAGAGGCCGGTCTTCCACACGGGTTCGAGGATGTCGTCGTTCTTGAGCTCGCCCTGGGGCAGCTCGACCACCCACCGGTTGGCGGCGAACTCGGAGACCCAGACGTTGTCCAGGGAGACGACGTCGTAGGCCTTGGAGTTGATTCTGGCGGCGTTGATCAGGGAGGTGCGCTGCTGATCGGCCTCGGCGGAGAGCTCGATGAGCTTGACCTCCTCGCCAGGGTGGGCCTTGTTCCACTCATCGATCCGGGCCTGCACCTTGCCGCCCGAGTTGTCCTTGCCCTGGACCCAGGTGATTGGTCCGGTGCCTTCAAAGGTGACGGGGCCGTCGTCGTCTCCGCGGGACGTGGAGCAGGCCGCCATTGAGGCCAGCGCCGCCGCCAGGGCCGAGCCCTGGATGAACTGACGACGGGGTAGGGGTGTCATGCGTGTTTCCTCCTTGAAACTGTTGCGGAGCCCACCAGCTCCGTTCCGGAAGGACCCACATTGTCGACGCGCGTCGACTAGGGCTGAGGGGCACGTTACACATATGTAACCAAGCGGTCAAACCTATCGCTCTCGTTTCCTCAGGCACCTTGAGAGGAACCTCCGAGCCGCACACTCCCCTCCCATCACCCACATCCCGTGATCTCCATGAGACCACTGCGCACCACCTGTGAAAACCTCCACAGCGTCGCTCTCCTTCTCTCACCTCAACGGTGCGCCGCCCTGACCACCGCCTGACACAATGAGGCCGTGAGCTCTCACCACTCCTCGCCCCAGGCCACCAGCACCAGGCCACCACGCTATCCCGGCCATATGACCGACGGGGTCTCCAGCACCGAGATCCCCTTCCAGCCCGAGGAGCACTGGTCGGTTCCGTGGCTGCTCGCCGACCGCATCGCCCGCAGCGGTGACCGGCCACTCGTGGCCCGCAAGTCGCCCCTGTCGGGGGAATGGCAGGAGGTCTCGGCCCGAGCCTTCGGCGAGGAGGTGGCCCACGTGGCCGCGGGTCTCATCGGCATGGGGCTCGAGGCCGGTGCCACCGTCGGCATCATGGCGCACACCTCCTACGACTGGTTCCTCCTGGACATGGCCATCGCCCGCGCGGGCCTCATATCCGTGCCCATCTACGAGACGAGCTCAGCCGAGCAGGTCGAGTGGATCGCCACCGACTCCGACGTGCGGGTGGTCATCACCGAGAGCGGCACACTGGCCGAGCTCGTACGCGGCGCCGTCGCCGGTATCGGGCACACGGTGAGGGTCCTCGCCCTGGACTCCGACGCCATCACCACCATCGTCCAGGCGGGCTCGGGCGTCAGCCCCTCCCAGGTCGACCAGCGCACCAACGCCCTCACGGTCGACGACGTCTACTCCATCATCTACACCTCCGGCACCACGGGCCGTCCCAAGGGCGTCGAGCTCACCCACCGCAACGCCGTCGGCATCCCCTATCACGGGGTGCGCTACCTGCCCGGAGTCCTGTGGGGCGACAACGTGCGCCTGCTGCTGTTCCTGCCGCTGGCCCACGTCTACGCCCGCTGCCTCCAGCTGCTGTCCCTGGCCGGCGAGGGTGTGCTGGGCCACACCCCCGACGCCAGGACCCTTCTGCCCGACCTGCAGTCCTTCGCCCCCTCCTACATCCTGGCCGTCCCGCGCGTCCTGGAGAAGATCTACAACGCCGCCGACGCCAAGGCCGGCAGCGGCGCCAAGCTCAAGCTGTTCCGTTGGGCCGCCAAGGTCGCCATCGCCTACTCCCGCGCCCTGGACACCCCTCAAGGCCCCTCCGGCAGCCTCCGTCGGGCGCACGCCGTGGCCGACCGTCTCGTCTTCCGCAAGATCCGGGGACTCATGGGCCCCAATGCCCGCTTCATCATCTCCGGCGGGGGGCCGCTGGGACAGCGTCTGGGCCACTTCTACCGCGGGCTGGGACTGGTCATCCTGGAGGGCTACGGCCTGACCGAGACCATCGGCCCGGTCAGCGTCAACACCGACTGGCTCAACAAGATCGGCACTGTCGGCCCGCCCGTCTGCGGCAACGAGATCCGCATCGGTGAGGACGACGAGATCCAGGTCCGCGGCCTGGGCGTCTTCTCCACCTACCACAACAACCCCTCGGCCACCGCCGAGGCCTTCACCGCCGACGGCTGGTTTTGCACCGGCGACATCGGCGCCCTCGATGACGACGGCTATCTGCGCATCACCGGACGCAAGAAGGAGCTCATCGTCACCGCCGGCGGCAAGAACGTCGCCCCCGCCCAGCTCGAGGACCGCCTGCGCGGCCACCCGCTCATCAGCCAGGTGCTCGTCATCGGGGACGGGGAGCCCTTCATCTCCGCGCTCATCACGCTGGACAAGGACATGCTCCCCCAGTGGCTGCGCAACCATGGGCTGCCGGCCATGGACGTGGTCGAGGCCTCCTCCCACCCGCAGGTGCTCGCCGCCCTGGACCGGGCCGTGGCGCGCACGAACCGCGCGGTCTCCCGGGCCGAGTCGATCCGCACCTTCCGGGTGCTGGCCACAGACTTCACCGAGGCCAACGGCCTGCTCACCCCGTCGCTGAAGGTCAAGCGCGGCCCGGTCATGGAGGCCCACGCCAACGTCATCGCGGACATCTACGGTTCCACCCGCAAAGGACCACAGGAGTAAACGGAGGCAAACGTCGCCGGCGGCCTCGGGCGGGCATACTTGCCACCATGACCGACGCCTCCGCCCGACCGGCCGACTCCGGCCCCTCCGCCTCGTTAGAGGAGCACGTCACCGAGCTCCTGGTCCCGGTTCACAACGGCATGACGACGCCCTGGGTGCTGGCCGAGCGTGTGCGCCGCAATCCCGACGGCGGGCTCATCGCCCGCAAGTCCCCCTTGGGGCGGCGCTGGCGGGAGATGAGCGCCAGTGCCTTCCGCACCCAGGTGCGTGAGGTGGCCGCGGGCCTGGTGGCCCGAGGACTTCAGCCCGGAGACGCCGTCGGCATCATGTCGCACACGTCGTACGAGTGGACGCTTCTGGACTTCGCCGCCTGGGAGGCGGGCCTCGTCGTCGTCCCCGTCTATGAGACCTCCTCGGCCGAGCAGGCCCAGTGGATCCTCACCGACGCCAGTGTGAAGCTCATCGTCGTGGAGAACGAGGCCATGGCCTCCATGGTCGGTGCACTGGCCTCCACCGTGCCCGAGCTGGAGAGTCTGCAGGTGATGTGCGTCGAGAGCGAGGACGTCCTGGGGCTCATCAGGGCCGGTCGAGGCGTGGACGCCGGCGAGCTCGACCGGCGCAGCGCGGCCCTGACCTCACAGTCCCTGGCCACCATCGTCTACACCTCCGGCACCACCGGCCGTCCCAAGGGCGTCGAGCTCAGCCACGGCAACCTCGTGCACCTGTGCGTCAACGTCTGCCCGCACGTGCCCGAGGTCCTAGGCGGGGCCGAGGTCCGTTTCCTGCTGTTCCTGCCCCTGGCCCACGTGCTCGGCCGGTTCATGGAGATCGCGCTCGTCTGCTCGCGCGCGGGCGTGCTGGGGCACGTGCCCGACGTGCGGAATCTCCTCAACGACCTGGGTTCCTTCCGGCCCACCGCGGTCCTGGCTGTCCCCCGCGTCTTCGAGAAGATCTACAACGCCGCGGACGCCAAGGCGACCGGTGCCAAGCAGAAGGTCTTCCGCCTGGCGGCCAAGACCGCGATCGCCTACTCACGCGCCCTGGACACCCCGCAGGGCCCGTCGCGCCGCCTCAAGGCTCAGCGCGCTGCCTTCGACAAGCTCGTCTTCTCCACCCTACGCTCCGTGCTGGGCGGGCAGGTCACCCACGTGATCTCCGGGGGCGGGCCTCTGGGCGAGCGCCTGGGGCACTTCTACCGCGGCGCCGGGGTCACCGTCCTGGAGGGCTACGGCCTGACCGAGACCATGGGGCCGTGCAGCGTCAACCTGCCCCGGGCCACCCGGATCGGGACCGTCGGCACCCCGCTGCCCGGCTGCGCGCTCCGTTTGGACGACGACGGGGAGATCCTGGTCCGGGGCATCGGCACCTTCACCGGCTACCACAACAACCCTGAGGCCACGGCCGAGGCCTTCACCGCCGACGGCTGGCTGCGCACCGGGGACATCGGCTCCTTCGAAGGCGCCGAGGGCTTCCTACGGATCACGGGGCGCAAGAAGGAGCTCATTGTCACCGCAGGTGGGAAGAACGTCGCCCCGGCCCCTCTGGAGGACCGCCTGCGTGGTCATCCGCTGGTCAGCCAGGTGCTCGTCGTCGGTGAGAACCGCCCCTGCATCGGCGCGCTCCTCACCCTGGATGCCGAGATGCTGCCGCTGTGGCTGTCCTCCCACGGGCTGGAGGAGATGACGGTCGTCGACGCCGCCCGGGACCCGCGGGTGCGCGCCGCCCTGGAGCGGGCCGTGGCCCGGGCCAATGAAGCGGTCTCACGGGCGGAGTCGATCCGTACCTTCGAGGTGCTGCCCACGGACTTCACCGTGGCCAACGGCCTGCTGACCCCCTCGCTCAAGGTGCGCCGCGCTGAGGCGGAGAGGCGTTTCTCGGCCGAGATCGAGGCTCTCTACACGCGCACGCCACTCGTCCCCAATGCCACTGTCTCGCCGTCGCAGGGCTAGAGGCTGCCGCACGATCCCGCTGCGACGTCGTCGGCCATCACTTCCGGAAGTTGATGAGTACGGAACCAGGATCGGCCGCTGTGTCCTGAGCCGGCCACGCTCCATGGCGACTCCGAAGGACTGGCTCACGAATCGGGGACTGCGTTGTCCGTCCAGAACGTACTTGTCCGGCAAACGACTGCCATCCGCCCGCAGTCAGCTGCGGGACAACGCAGTCCTCGAGCACGAAGTACGTTCCCGACCAGGGCCTGGGCCGCGTAACGGCTCCGGGCGCGCCGGCTGCTCCACAACTGCCCTCGTACTCGCCCCGGCCTCAACGGCTCATGTCGCAGGGAGTCCACCAGGAACTCACCCGAACAGCTGCGCCCGGTGGCTTCTGCGGCTATGACTGCTTGGCGCGCTCGGCCTCGTGGTCGTCGCGGATCTCCTCGTGGTGCTGGATGACCTCGGCGACGATGAAGGTGAAGAACTTCTCGGCGAAGACCGGGTCCAGGCCGGACTCCTCGGCCAGTGCCCGCAGACGCGCCACCTGCTGCCGCTCGCGCCCTGGGTCGGCCGGCGGCAGGTCCAGCCTGGCCTTGAGCAGGCCCACCTGCTGGGTGCAGCGGAAGCGCTCTGCCAGGAGATGGACGAGGGCGGCGTCGAGGTTGTCGATGGTGTCCCGGTAAACGGCCAGCTGCGGGGGAACTCCCGCCTGCCCCTCACTCATGCGGTCCGGCTCCGCTCCCCCACCTTGTTCGTCGAGCGCAGCGTGCCCGACCCGGACTGATAGCGGGGCTTCCCGGTGCCCCTGACGGCATCGGCGTCGACAACGACGCGCCCGACCTCAGGCAGGGAGGGAACCTCGAACATGGCCTGCCCCAGGACCTCCTCGACGATGGAGGTCAGCCCCCGGGCACCGGTCTTGCGCTCCAGGGCGAGAGAGGCCACCGCCTCAATGGCCGCGTCGGTCAGCTCCAGCTCGACGCCGTCAAGACTGAAGAGGTACTGGTACTGGGAAACCAGAGCGTTCTTGGGCTCGGTCATGACGCGCACGAGCTCGCGCACCCCCAGATCCTGGACCGTCGCGATGACGGGCAGACGGCCGATGAACTCAGGAATCAGGCCGAACTTGTGGAGGTCCTCGGGGCGCACCGGTGAGGTGAAGACGTCCTTCGCCCCCGTGCTGCCGGTCAGCTGCGCCCCGAAACCCACCATCTGGGCACCGGACTCCTTGCGCTGACGCTGGCGCACGATCTCCTCGATACCGGCGAAGGCGCCTGCGGCGATGAAGAGAATATTGGTGGTGTCGATCTCCAGGAACTCCTGGTGCGGGTGCTTGCGCCCACCGCCGGGAGGCACGGAGGCCGTTGTCCCCTCGATGATCTTGAGCAGTGCCTGCTGCACGCCCTCACCCGAGACGTCACGGGTGATTGAGGGGTTCTCCGCCTTACGGCCGATCTTGTCGATCTCATCGATGTAGATGATGCCCTTCTCAGCGCGCTTGACGTCGCCGTCAGCGGCCTGGATGAGCTTGAGGAGGATGTTCTCCACGTCCTCGCCGACGTATCCCGCCTCGGTCAGCGCCGTGGCGTCGACGATGGCGAAGGGGACGTCGAGGAGGCGAGCCAGGGTTCGAGCCAGGTGAGTCTTACCGGTTCCGGTGGGCCCCAGCAGGAGGATGTTGGACTTGCCCAGCTCCAGGCCGTCCCCCTCGGCCACGGAGCGCTCCTTGACCTGGACACGCTTGTAGTGGTTGTAGACCGCCACGCTCATGGCGCGCTTGGCGGCCTCCTGACCGATGACGTACTGGTTGAGGAAGTCGAAGATCTCCTGGGGCTTGGGCAGCTCAAGAGGTACGCCGGCACCGGAGTCGCTCAGCTCCTCGTCAACGATCTCGTTGCACAGCTCGATGCACTCGTCACAGATGTAGACACCGGGCCCGGCGATGAGCTTCTTGACCTGCTTCTGGCTCTTGCCGCAGAAGGAGCACTTCAGCAGATCCACACTCTCAGCGTTACGTGCCACAGTTTCCTCCAGGTTCGTCATCGGCCCCCGAGCCCGGGCGGTCCTGCGTCAGCCTACGGGCTGAGACGGCAGGTGCGCCGAGGGCATGGCGGCGTGTCCAGTCCGCAATATGCCACGTTGGGCACCATGCTGCCAGCGTTTGCGGGTCTGATTTCCACCGGCTGCACGTGCAGTGCTCCAGCCGGTTGCTGGAAGGAGCACTGCACGCAGCGTCAGCACGGCGTCGACGACCCGGTCAGCATCTCAGCGCCTCCTCAGGAGGAGTGCGGGGAGGCCGGGGCCTTGCGAGAAGTGAGCACCTGGTCCACGATCCCGTACTCCTTGGCGGCTGCGGCCGTGAGAATCTTGTCGCGCTCGAGGTCGGCGTGGATCTTCTCGCGATCCTGGCCGGTGTGCGCGGCCAGGGTGTCCTCCAGCCAGGAGCGCATGCGGTCGATCTCGTTGGCGACGATCTCGATGTCGCTGGCCTGCCCCTGCATCCCCTCCATGGCGGGCTGGTGGATGAGGACGCGCGCATTGGGCAGGGCCAGGCGCTTGCCCTCGCTACCGGCCGCCAGGAGCACGGCCGCGGCGGAGGCCGCCTGCCCCAGGCAGACGGTCTGCACCTGCGGCTTGATGTACTGCATGGTGTCGTAGATGGCCGTCAGCGCCGTGAAGGATCCGCCGGGGCTGTTGATGTACATGGTGATGAGGCCATCGGGATCTTGGGACTCCAGGACCAGGAGCTGGGCCATGATGTCGTCGGCGGAGGCGTCGTCGACCTGGACGCCCATGAAGACGATGCGGTCCTCGAAGAGCTTGGCGTAGGGGTCCTGACGCTTGAAGCCGTAGGCGGTGCGCTCCTCGAACTGGGGCAGCACGTAGCGGGCCTGCGGCATGGCACCGGCCTGGCGGGCGACGGCCTCGAAGTAGGGACGGGTCGAGGACATGTCAGTTGTCTCCGTTCTGCTTGCCGATCTCCCGACTGGAGCGCACGATGTGATCGACGAATCCGTACTCCAGGGCCTCCTGGGCCGAGAACCAGTGGTCGCGGTCGGAATCGGCGATGATCTCCTCCACGGTGTGTCCGGTGTTGGCCGCGGTGATCTCCGCGAGCTCCTGCTTCATCTTGATGATGAGGTCGGCGTTGATACGGATGTCGGTGGCCGAGCCCCCTGCGCCGCCGGAGGGCTGGTGCATGAGCACGCGGGCGTGAGGTGTGAGGTAGCGCTTGCCCTTGGCGCCGGCCGACAGCAGGTGCTGCCCCATGGAGGCGGCCAGGCCCGTGGCCACGGTGGCGACGTCGGGCTGGACGTACTGCATGGTGTCGTAGATGGCCATGCCGGCGGTCACCGAGCCGCCGGGGCTGTTGATGTAGAGGTAGATGTCCCGCTCGGGATCCTCGGCGGCCAGCAGCAGCATCTGGGCGCAGATGGCGTTGGCGTTGTCGTCACGCACCTCGGAGCCGAGCCAGATGATGCGCTCCTTGAGGAGGCGGTTGTAGATGGAGTCGGTCAACCCCAGACCCGCGCCTGCTGCGTCGGCTGCCTGGGGAGGGGCGACCGCAGCGGGTGTATAGAGCTCGCTCACGTCAGTCCTCTCATGGTCGGTGTCGCCAACGCTAACGCGATGCCCCCGGCCACCATGCCCGCCGTCGCACCCTTTTCGCCCACGGCGCAGGTGCGACGACCAGAGCCGTGGCCTACGTCGAGCATCCTCGCAATCACGACACCTTCCTCGACGCTCAGCGTCCCGGCAGATCGCGCCCCTCGGCCTCATCGCCAGTACTGTCTGCCCTGACAGCATCATCCGGCGCTCGACGCACCCACGCCTCTTGGCACGGTCGGCCCAGCCCTTGCAGCCCCGTAACCTTCACCGCCCTCACCACCAACACCATAGGAACCATAGGAGAACACATGTCCCCCTCATCCAGCACCCCCTCCACCGAGTCCCTGTTCCGGCTCGGCCTCAACGCCGCCCTCCCCATCTCCGAGGAGGCGACCACCTCGCGGGTCGTCGTCAACAACGACATCCTGCGCACGGTCGTCTTCACCTTCGACGCCGGCCAGGTCCTCACCGAGCACTCCTCCCCCCGGGCAGTGATCGTCACGCTCCTGGAGGGCGAGATGGACTTCTCCATCGGCGAGCGCACCGAGAGGATGGGCGCCGGGGACGTCATCTATCTGGCACCCGGCGACCGTCACGCACTGACGGCCGTGACGCCGTGCCGCATGCAGCTGGTCATGGTCGACGTCGACAAGGCCAGGGCGGCGAACGAGAAGTAGCCCCGGGCAACGGGCAACCGCCACCTGTCAGCAGCCGGCCGGCGGACGATACCACCGCGTGGGGTGGGGCGCGAAGCGCTGAGGTCTTCGCCCTCACCCCACTTCCTTGTGAATTCCACTAAACCAAGCGCCTCCTCCACGTACGCAGCGGAGCCCGGGCGACCAGACACTACCTGAGGTATCGGGCGCAGTGTTGCGGCTCACTCGAATCCCAAGGCATGAAGCCTCGGTAAGCCAACTCACGCCCCCTTGTAGGAAACCTAAACCTTCCATGGATTAGATTGTGGGCGCCCGAGATCTTGACGTGACCCGCTTCCCACATCGTGGCATCGACGAGGGTGGCGTGGCACCATCGATTTTATCCAACCGATAACATTGGAGTGCCCGCCTGCCTGACGACACCAAAGCCCTCTAGCTCGGGCTTCTCACCACCGTCAGCCGGCCACATTCTTTTACGATTCAATAACCCCCGTCCCCGCTCGAACAGCACGTCTTTCCCGCCTGCCGCACCACCCAGTAAGGGGCCACCCGTGTTCAGCACGCTCGCACAACTCCATGAACCAGAGAGGACCTCCGCATGATCGTCATTACCCTGCTGGTGGGAATCCTGTTCTGGATCGGAATTGATATCTGGGCCGGCATTACCTCAAAGTGGTATAAAGCCGTGGAGCTGAATCCGAGCATCACCTCAGACGACTTCAGCGTCCTGGTACCGATCTACGGCAATGTCAAGTACTTGCAGAACGCGGATTACCTGCACCCCTATGGAGATCGAGTAGTCCTGTGCACCACCTCGGGTGAGTCCCAGGAGTTCTACCGCGACCTTGAGGACATCGCCATTCGCTACGGGTTCAGAATCTTCCGCAGCAACTACGTCCCGCGCAAGGTGGGTCGCAAGCGCAGCACCTCGGGAATCACCCGGGACACGGTTGTCCGCGACGCGCTGCTGGCCGCCCCCCTCAACTCCTACATCGTCTGCCTAGACGCCGACACCACGGCGCAGGAGCCACTGACCCACATCATCGGCGCCCTGGTGGCCAACAAGGCCGACTTCGCCTCGGTCACCATCGTGCCTCAGAAGAAGGGCCCCTTCATCGTCCAGATGCAGCGCCACGAGTACGTGGTCTCAATGCGAGCCCGCAGAATCATGCCGTGGCTGCTCAGCGGCGCCCTTCACATTGGCAAAACCGACGTCATGCGCCAGATCATGGCCCGCCACTCGCTGTTCTTCCAAGGCAATGACATCGAGTCCGGGATTATCGGAGACGCGCTGGGCTACAAAGCCGTTCACATTCTTGCCCACGTCAACACCAACGCACCCGACACCCTCTACTCCTGGTGGCGCCAGCGGATCGCCTGGAGCGGCGGTTCCTTCAGACTTTTCATCATCAACTTCAGATTCGTGTTCCAGCACCCATTCTTGTGGCTGTACAGCGGCATTGTGGTTATCAGCATGTTCGTGCTCAGGTGGATAGCCGTCGTGAATCCCGGATGGACACTTCTGCTGGCACTGTTCATCTACTACGCCGCTATCGTGTGGCTTCACTGGGACCACGGCAACAAGTGGCTGATCTTCCAACCCTTCTACTGCCTCTTCGTCAGTCTCATCGTAGTTCCCATCGGTATCGCCTACTATTTCAAGATGGCCATTCCTGAGCGTAACTTCGGGGTCATTCGTCCCAAGCGCAAGGAGCTTGTCACAGCGGGCTGATCCTCGACCGGGACGCGTCGTCCGGCCAACGCGGGCGCTCCCGTCCCAGCGGACTCCCGCACAGCACAGCGGGCCCACCTTCTGGAAGGTGGGCCCGCTTGCCTGCCGCGGGGCATCCCGCTTGCGCGGGCGGGAGCCTATGTCAGCTCATTGCGCCTCAGCGGCTGTGAGCTCACTCAGCGTCCTCGTCCTCAGCGGAGTCGGTGTCCTGCTCAGCGGCAACGGCTGCGGCCTGAGCTGCCGCGGCGGCGGCGTCCTCGTCGGAACCGATGAAGGCGGACAGGTCCACGGACTCGCCCTTGGAATCAACCACCGCGACCTGACGCAGCGCCATGGCCAGCGACTTGTTACGGGCGACCTCGGAGACGAAGGCGGGGATCTGGCCGGCCTGCTGAGCGCCCTGGAGGAACTGGGCGGGCTCCATGCCGTACTGCTGAGCGGTCTGGAAGAGGAACTCCAGCAGCTCGTCCTGCGCCACACCGACCTTGAGGTCCTCAGCCAGGACATCGAGGATGATCTGGTCGCGCACACCGGCGACGATGTCCTCGCGGATCTCCTTGGCGTGCTCCTCGTCGCCGTCCTTGCCCTCGGCCTGCAGGTGCTGGGCGACCTCGGCCTCGACGACGGCCTCGGGGACATCGAAGGAGACCTCGCCGCGCAGGTGCTCGAGAAGGGCGTCGCGGGCGGCGACGGCCTGCTCACCGGTCTTGCGCTCGGTGACCTGCTTGACGAGGTCCTCACGCAGCTCCTCGACGGTGTCGAACTCGGAGGCGATCTGGGCGAACTCGTCATCGACCGTGGGCAGCTCACGCTGCTTGACGGCAGTGGCGGTCACCGTGACCTCGGCCTGCTCACCGGCGTGCTCCCCGCCGGCCAGCTCGGTGGTGAAGGTGGCGGACTCGTCGGCCTTCAGACCGCGCAGGGCGGTGTCCAGGCCCTTGAGCATGTTGCCCTTGCCGATCTCGTAGGAGACACCGGAGATGGAGTCGACCTCCTCGCCGTCGATGACGGCCTTGAGGTCAATGGTGACGAAGTCACCGGTCTTGGCCTTGCGGCCCACGGACTTCAGGGAGCCGAAGCGGGCACGCAGGTTGTCCAGCTCGGTGTCGACGTCCTCATCGGTGACCTCGACGGCGTCCACGGTCAGCTTGGCCTTGCTCAGGTCCGGCAGCTCGATAACGGGGCGAACAGTGACCTCAGCGGTGAAGGCCAGCTGACCGCCGTTCTCTCCGGTGGCGTTGGGCAGCTCGACGACGTCAACCTCGGGCTGGAGCATGGGGACCCGCTCGGCCTCGGTGATGGCGTCCCGGTAGAAGTCGGAGAGCTTGTTGTTGACGGCCTCCTGAATGACGGCCCCGCGGCCGACGCGCTGGTCGATGACCCGGTTGGGGACGTGACCGCGACGGAAGCCGGGGACCTGGATCTGGGAGCCGATCTCCTTGTAGGCGGCATCCAGGCTGGGCTTGAGCTCCTCATAGGGGACCTCAACGGTCAGCTTGATGCGACTGGGGTCAAGATTCTCGACAGTGGTCTTCACGGGGGTTGCTCCCAAGGTCTGAGTTCTGCGGTAACACCGACGCGCTCGAAGGCGCTCGGCGGACGCGCGTCTGTGGCGTCAATCCGTGCCATCTTAGGGCAAACGAACAGTGGGATCGACGCTGCGCCCGTCCCTGGCACATGAGTCTGGACACAGGAGGAGGCGCCGTACAGGGTGCGTCATCGCTATCGGACGCACCGGCATATTCACGGGCCACGCATCCGGCATTGACGCGCTCCTGATGCGGTCTGCTCGTGGGTCGCGCCCACAGGACGCCCACAGGACGAGGAGTCGGGCTGGCGGGATTTGAACCCGCGGCCCCCTGCTCCCAAAGCAGGTGCGCTACCAAACTGCGCCACAGCCCGTGACGTGACGAAAGGAGCCGCCGAGGAGCGGCCCCTTTCGGCTCACAGAGCGGGTGACGGGAATCGAACCCGCGCAATCTGCTTGGAAGGCAGAGGCTCTACCATTGAGCTACACCCGCGTGGATGAAGGGTTTCACCCCTCCACCAGCAGCCTCACTGCTCGATGAGGCCTTCCTTGTAGGCCCGCGCCAGACGGCGAGGCACGGAGATCTCACGGCCCTGGACGCGGATGGTGGTGAGCTCGGTGAGCTTGGCCTTCCACTGTGAGCGGCGGTTGCGGGTGTTGCTGCGGGACATCTTCCGCTTCGGCACTGCCATGGGCCCGCTCCTCTCTCATGAACCTGGGGATCGGACGACCCCTCGAAACTGGACCGAGGGACACCATAACGACATCGCCGGGACTGCTTCCAGTCCAAGACCGCCTCAAGGCATGTGACATCGGTCCCGCGCCCGCCCCGTGCGAGGATCCTGCCATGGCCACGCACGCCCCTCGCACACCATCGCACCAGCCGTCTCAGGAGCAGTCATCCCCCGGGCTCATCACGCTGACCCACGGCGAGCAGCCCGAGATCGACCTGGAGATCAGGAAGTCCCACTTCCTGGCACGCGCCTGCCGCACGGACTCCATGGACGAGGCCCGCAGCTTCATCGCGAGCGTGCGCTCCACCTATCCCGACGCGCGCCACCACTGCTCGGCGCTGACGCTCACCGACCTCTCCGAGGAGCACACCCTGGCCGCCCCTCCCCCACCCACCGAGCGCTCCAACGACGACGGCGAGCCCTCCGGTACGGCCGGCCAGCCCATGCTCGACGTGCTGCGGGGAACGGGGCTGGCCAACACGACCGTCGTCGTCACCCGCTACTTCGGCGGAACGCTGCTGGGAACCGGCGGACTGGTACGCGCCTACTCCGAGGCGACCGCTCAGGCGCTTCAGGCGGCCACGCGTGTCACCCTGACCCGGCTTCATCTGTGGGACCTGCGCGTTCCGGTGGCTCAGGCAGGCAGGATCGAGGCGGAGCTGCGCTCCCGCAATCCCACCGCGACATCGGGGCCGACGGCGGAGGGCGGCGCGGTCGCCGCCGCCCCGATCATTCACGTCGAGGAGACGATCTGGGGGCCGACCCACGCCGTCCTCGTGCTGGCCACGTCCCGCGCCGACCCTGAGCTCCTGCACGCCCCACTGGCAGCCCTGACTCGGGGCGAGGGGGTGGCCGAGCCCGTCGGCAGCCGACTGGTTGAGATCCCTGCGCCTTCGGCCTGATACCCGAGGCCGGCATTGTGACCCTCCGGCGCGGCGGCCACCCGACACGCACGGGATCAGCCGCGTTCGCGACCACGATGCGAACAGATGCCGGACGGATGTGGCGATCACCGTCGGAGGCGGGGTAGGGTTTTACCAGCAGCGGGCACCACGCCCCAGGTGAGCTGATAAGCAGTTCACGCCCGGGCAGGCGCATTTCAGTCGCCGTGAGGAACAGAGGAGGACCCATGATGGTTAAGGCCGTCATGTGCACCGTGTCCGCCATGTCCTCCATGACCTCCATGCCCGTTGCGCCCATGTGCTGCTGCCGGTGTCGGTAGAGCGCCAGGCCACGACATCTGTGCGCGTACCGCTGCGCGCATGCCCGGCGCTCCCGAAGCAGGCGGTCACCCCTGCTGTTTGAGCCACTCCCTACGACGTGGCCACCCCTGACGGACGCGGACCGTCCCCACTTCACTTTTCTTTCACGAGCTCTTGCGGGCCCGACGTCGCCACATCACGCGGCTCCGCCGGTCGCCGTCACCACAGAGCTCACCCAACCCACATCCGAAGGACATCACTATGACGTACGCACCCGACGCAACCGCCCTGGTCGGCAACACTCCCCTGGTCCGCATCAACCGCGTCACCGACGGCGCCCCCGCCACCGTCCTGGCCAAGGTGGAGGCCTTCGAGCCGGCCGCCTCGGTGAAGGACCGCATCGCCCTGTCCATCGTGCGCGCCGCGGAGGCCTCCGGTGACCTCAAGCCCGGCGGCACCATCGTGGAGGCGACCTCCGGGAACACCGGAGTCGGCCTGGCCATGGTGGGAGCGGCCCTGGGCTACAAGGTCATCATCACCATGCCCGAGACGATGTCCAAGGAGCGCCGGGCGATCATGCGCGCCTTCGGTGCGCAGCTGGTGCTGACCACCGAGGGCGGCGTGGCCGGAGCGGTCAAGCGGGCCGAGGAGATCCAGGCCGCCACCCCCAACTCGATCCTCGCCTCCCAGTTCACCAACCCCGCCAACCCCAAGATCCATCGCGAGACGACGGCCCGAGAGATCCTGGAGCAGACCGGGGGCGACATCGACGTCTTCGTGGCCGGTATCGGCACCGGGGGCACGCTGACCGGCGTGGGCCAGGTACTGCGTCAGGAGAAGCCCGGGGTGCGGATCTACGGCGTCGAGCCCTCCGAGTCCCCGCTGCTGAGTGAGGGCCAGGCCGCCCCCCACAAGATCCAGGGCCTGGGTCCCAACGTCGTTCCTGAGATTCTCGACCAGGGCATCTGGGACGAGCTGCTCCACATCGAGTCCGACGTCGCCATCACCTACGCGCGTCGCGCCGCGGCCGAGGAGGGCCTCCTGGTGGGGATCTCCTCGGGCGCCGCTCTGGCCGCCGCCAGCGAGCTGGCCAGGCGTCCTGAGTTTGAGGGCAAGACCATCGTCACCGTCCTGCCCGACACCGGTGAGCGCTACCTGTCCACGCCTTTGTTCAAGGACTTCCTCGACTGACACTCCCCGACGGCGGCGAACCTGGGAACAGGCGAGCCGCCGTCGGTGTTGTCACCGGCGCAGCGGGTGAGGTGAAGGCTCACATGCCGACCTGGGCCGCACCGTCACCCATCAGAGGAGCACACCATGCACAACTCCAAACGGTCTCTTCTGGACCTGGCCCGTGAGGACCTGGCCACGGCGCGCAGACGCGACCCCGCCGCCCGCTCCAGCTTGGAGGTGGCCCTCCTCTACCCGGGTGTCCACGCCCTGTGGGCGCACCGGGCGGCTCACAAGCTGTGGCACAAGGGGCACCGCTTCGCGGCGCGCGCCCTGTCTCAGGCGGCCCGCAACTTCACCGGTATCGAGATCCACCCGGCCGCGAAGATCGGTGAGCGCTTCTTCATCGACCACGGCATGGGCGTGGTCATCGGTGAGACCGCGGAGGTCGGCGACGACGTCCTGCTGTTCCACGGAGTGACTCTGGGCGGGGTGTCGATGAGTCCGGGCAAGCGTCACCCCACCATCGGCAACAACGTGCAGATCGGCGCCGGCGCCAAGGTCCTGGGACCGGTCACTGTCGAGGACGGGGCCAAGGTGGGGGCCAACGCGGTCCTGGTGAAGAACCTCCCGCAGGGTCATGTCGCCGTGGGCGTGCCCAGCCGGGCCCGCGACCCCCGCACCGACCCCGAGCTCATGATGGACCCGACCATCTATATCTGAGCCGTCTCACGGCATCCCAGCGAGCGCCTCACGGACCACCTCACGTCGCCCGATGAAGCCACCCGCGCACGCGGTCAGCGGGCGATCACTCCGGCGGCCAGGTCGCGCAGGCGCTTGAAGACCCGGCCGCCGGAGGCGCGTGAGCCGTCGTGCTCGTACTCGCTGGTGATCCAGGTGCGCAGGCCGGGGATGAGCGCGGCCGTCTCCAGGGAGGTGGTCATCGGCACGAACACGTCGCGGGCGTAGACGGCGGCCGCACCGGGAGTCGTCGTGGACCTGAGGCGGGCCGGGTCGTAGAGCGCCGGCCACTCGTGCGCGGCCAGGAGGTCGGCCACCTCCAGCCAGGGGCGCAGACCGGCGTCCTCGACGAAGACCTCACGGCGCACGTGCTCACCTGTCAGCAGGGTGGGATCGTCGTCGAAGACCGCGGGGCGCACCCGCTGGGCGGCCCAGTCGGTGGCGCCGGTGTCGGCCCAGCAGGACTCGTGGATGACGGCGTAGAGCGGGAACCTGCCGCCGAAGGGCAGGCACTGCCCCAGGTCATAGCGGAAGGCCCAGGAGTCGGGGTCGCGCTCCAGGAGGTAGTGGATCGTGTCTGCTCCCCCGGCCCCGCCCAGCAGAGCACCGAGCGAGCGCAGGCGCTCAGGTCCGACGAGGTCCCCTCCTGCCGTCCTCAGCTCACCCCGACCGGCCTTCTCGGCCAGGGACGCCATGCGGTCGCGGTCCTGGGGGAAGCGGGCGTAGTACTCCTCGCTCTTGAGGCGCATCGCCTCGTAGCTGAGGGCGTAGACCTCGTCAATGCTGTGCCCGACGGCGGGCAGGCCACCGGTGATGTAGACCTTCTCCAGGCTCTGGGCGTGCTCGGAGAGGTACCGGGTGACGCAGAACCCCCCGAAGGACTGGCCCAGCAGGCTCCAGCGCTCCAGGCCCAGGGCGCGGCGCAGGTCCTCACAGTCATCGACGATCTCGTCGGCGCGCAGGTGGGTGAGCAGCCGGGCGGTGTCCGCGGGAGCGCCGGCGGCATCGGGCCGGTCCACCGGGCTGGAGGCGCCGGTGCCGCGCTGGTCGACAAGGATGAGTCGGTGGTGCTCCAGGATCGCACCGATCCAGCCGAGCCCTAAGTCGGCGCTGGGGCGCGGCGCCTCGCAGCCCGGCCCGCCCTGGAGGAAGACCAGCGGGGGCCTGGAGAGCGGGTCGATGCCGGCAATTGAGATCTCACGGGCGTAGACGGTGATGGGCTCCGTCCCGTCGGAGGCTGAGTCCCCCTGCCCGCTGCGGTCCAGGGGAACGGTCAGGTGGTGGTCGCGGGTCAGCAGCCCGGCAGTCGAGGAGGACCAGCTCGAGGAGTGCAGGGCGGGCGAGGCGTTCGACATGCCGCCACCTTAATGGTGATCGGCGGGACTCCAGCCGGTTTCAGCGGGCCTGGCAGGTCGGGCACCAGAAGAGCCGGCGGGACGCTACCTCCCGCTCGGCCACCGGGGTCCCACAGCGAAGGCAGGGACGGCCGGTGCGGTGGTAGACGTACCACCGGCCGGCCTCAGGGTCGTGGGGCGGCAGGGGGTCGGGGACGTCGTCGAGGTCGACGGTGGTGATGAAGCCGGTGGCCACCCCGTACTCCATGAGGGGGCGCAGGTCCTCCCAGATGGCCCGCAGCCGCTCCTGGCTGATGCGGTTGCCCGCCTGGAAGGGCGAGACCCCGACCCGAAAGAGCGTCTCAGCCCGATAGATGTTGCCGGCCCCGGAGATGACGGCCTGGTCCATGAGGAGCTCCCCGATGCTCTTGCGCCGCGAGCGCGCCTTGGCCACGAAGGCCTCCACGTCAGCGTCGGCGCGCAGCGGGTCCGGGCCGAGGCGGCGGCGCACGGTGGCCACGCCCTCGGCGTCCAGCAGCTCGCAGGCCGCCGGTCCGGTCAGGTCGGCCACCCCGTGCTCGCCGAGCAGCCGAAGCCGCACCGCACCGCGCGGCTCGGGCGGCTCCCACTCCTCGGGGGCGGGCCCGTGCGCGCCAGCGCCCTGGTCCCCGGGTTCGAGGCTCCCGCCGTTCAGTCCGCTCAGGGCCGATCCTCCCCCGCCCTTGAGGGCGTGCTCGCCGCGCTCCCCGACGCGCCGACGCGGCGCTCCGATGGCGTGGGGCGCCGTGAACTCACGGTCGCCGTCGAAGGTCCACGCCCCGTAGAGACCCAGGTGGATCCGCAGCCAGGTGACGGAGGCGTCGTCGAGGGACATGTCGGCGCGGGGGCCGAAGGGCAGGAAGAGGTGCTTGCCGTGGGCCTGGCTACCCAGGAGGACCTGGCCGTCCAGACGGCTCGCCCCGTCGGCGAAACGCCCCTGCGGTGAGCACACGCGCAGGCTCTGGCCACCGTAGAGCTCGTCAAGGGCGGCGGCGAGCCGGTGGATGGTGTGCCCCTCCGGCATGCTCAGGCCCCGGTGGAGGTGGAGTCGTCGGTGGGATCAGCCGCTGGAGCGGCGGCGTCATGAACGCGGCTCTCGTAGTCGGCGAGCTGGGCGATGCGACGCACGTGGCGCTCATCGCCGCTGAAGGGCTCGGTGAGGAAGGCATCGATGATGGCCAGGCCCGCCCCCAGATCATGCATGCGGCCACCCAGGGCGACGACGTTGGCGTTGTTGTGCTGGCGGGCGAGTCGGGCGGTCTCGATCGACCAGGCCAGGGCGGCGCGCACCCCGTCAACCTTGTTGGCGGCGATCTGTTCCCCGTTTCCACTGCCCCCGAGAACAATGCCCAGGCTCCCGGCGTCGGCCACGACGGCCTCCCCGCAGGCCAGACAGAAGGCGGGGTAGTCGTCATCCGGGTCGTAGGAGTGGGCTCCGTGGTCGACGACGGCGTGCCCCTGCTCCCTCAAGTGCTCGATCACGGCGCTCTTGAGCTCGAAACCGGCGTGGTCGGAGGCGATATGGATGCGCATGGGCAGAATTGTGCCTCACGCGAACAGCGCTTCGCACCATGAGTCAACGGGCGCTGTCAGAGCACCTGAGAGCAGCGGAGCGGGTTAGCGTGTCCGCTATGACTGACGCCTGCGCGACCTCACCGACTTCCACCGGCCCTGCATCGGACTCACCGGCCCGCCGCTCTCAGCCGGAGGGTTCCCCCGGCCCCACCGTCGACGCGGTCCTTGCCGGCGTGCTGGAGACGGCGCACACCGACACCTCCGTGCGCCCCCAGGACGACCTGTTCCGATTCGTCAACGGCCAGTGGCTCGCGACCGCCGAGATCCCAGCGGACCGTCCCAGCACCGGAGCCTTCACGACGTTGCGTGACGAGGCCGAGGCCGCCTGCCGCCAGATCGTTGAGGAGCTCGCCGAGCAGCTCTCCTCCGTGGCACCCGAGGAGGTCTCAGAGATCCTGGCCACCAACCGGGGCCGAGTCGGCGCCCTCTACGAGGCCTTCATGGACGAGTCCCGCCTGGAGGAGCTGGGGGCCGAGCCACTGGCTGAGGAGCTGGCGCCGGTGCTGGGCGCCTCCTCCAAGGAGGATCTGGGCCGAGCACTGGGAGAGATGACGCCCGCCGGCTTCATGGGAGTGGTCGGTGCCGATGTCGAGGTGGACATCAACGACCCGGAGCGCTACACGAGCTGGATAGGCCAGTCAGGGCTGGGGCTGCCGGACGAGTCCTACTACCGCGAAGAGGCTCAGGCCCCGCTGCGCCAGGCCTATGTGGAGCACGTGGCCAGGATGCTGGCTCTGGCGGGCCTGACGGAGTCCTTCGGCGCCCCGGGTGAGGAGCTGGCCGAGCGGGTCATGGCCGTGGAGACCGCCCTGGCCAAGGGGCACTGGGACCGCGTCACCTGCCGTGACGTGGAGAAGATGAACAACCCGATGTCCTGGCGGCAGATCGTGGACTCGGCCCCGGGCCTGCCCTGGCACGAGTGGCGCGAGGGGATCCGCGCGGCGGCCCGGACCGCCGGCATCGAGCAGACCACCTTCCTCGAGGAGGCCATCGTCACCCAGCCCGACTACCTCCCCCACGCGGCAGGCATCTGGCGACAGACCGACCTGGAGGACCTCAAGGCCTGGGCCGCCTGGCACGTCGTTCACGGACGCGCCACCCTGCTGTCAGGCGCCTTCGTGGAGGAGAACTTCGACTTCTACGGCCGTACGCTCCAGGGGACCGACGAGCTGCGGCCCCGCTGGAAGCGCGGCGTCGGCCTGGTGGAGTCCTGCCTGGGCGAGGCACTGGGCGAGATCTACGTGGAGCGGCACTTCCCGCCGTCGCACAAGTCGGCGATGGAGGCCCTGGTGGGGCGGCTCATTGAGGCCTACCACCAGTCCATCTCCTCGCTGGAGTGGATGAGTCCGGCCACGCGGGAGCGGGCCCTGGAGAAGCTGGCGCTGTTCACCCCCAAGATCGGCTACCCGGTGCGCTGGCGCGACTACTCGGCCGTGGAGGTCGTCCCCGGGGACGTGCTGGCCTCGGTGCGCAGCGTGGAGCGGGCCGATATGGCCTACTCGCTGAACAAGCTGACCAAGCCGGTGGACCACGACGAGTGGCACATGACCCCCCAGACGGTCAACGCCTACTACAACCCCACCATGAACGAGATCGTCTTCCCCGCGGCGATCCTTCAGCCTCCCTTCTTCGACCCGCAGGCCGACGACGCCGTGAACTACGCGGGCATCGGCGCCGTCATCGGTCACGAGATCGGCCATGGCTTCGACGACCAGGGCTCCACCTTCGACGGCACCGGAAAGGTCAGCGACTGGTGGACCCAGGAGGACCGGGAGGCCTTCACTGAGCGCACGAGCGCGCTCATCAGCCAGTACAACGCCTACACGCCCGAGGTCGTCGTCACCAAGCACCGGGACGCGGGCACGGCGCAGGCGGAGATCCCGCACGTCAACGGCGCTTTGACCATCGGGGAGAACATCGGCGACCTGGGTGGTCTGGGTATCGCCCTCAAGGCCTACTCCCTGGCCCTGGCCGACTCCGGCATCCCCTCACTGGATGAGGCTCCTGTCATCGACGGGTTCACCGGCCTGCAGCGCTTCTTCTACTCCTGGGCGCGGATCTGGCGCTCCAAGAGCCGCCCGGACTACGCCGAGCTGCTCCTGACCGTCGACCCGCACTCGCCGGCGGAGTTCCGTTGTAACGGAATCGTGCGCAACGTGGATGCCTTCTACCAGGCCTTTGAGGTGGATCCCAACGACGCCTTGTGGTTGGATCCCAACGAACGGGTCTCCATTTGGTAAATGGCCCGGATGCTCGGAATCAAGCCCAAGCAACCAAAACTCGTTGCCCCAGTTAGACGAATCCACAACTACCCACCACTGAGGTCGATACCTCATCTACAAAAAATCGTGGAACCTCGTCCCGAGGAACGCTAAGGTGGGGGCAACGCGGTGATACCCCGACTCACCGGTTGCCACCCATCCCCCTCATATCTATCTAGGAGTACTCATGCGTCTCGGACGCCCCCTGGCCGCCGCAAGCGTGATGGCCGCTGCCATCGGCGCCTCCCTCGCCGCCTCCCCCGCGCTGGCTGACAACTCTCTCGCCTTCAAGTTCGCCGAGGACCAGCAGAACATCGTCAGCCCCTCGGACCCCGCCTTCACGGTGTCGGGAACCGGCTGCACCGGCAAGGACGCGGCAGTCGGTATCGCCCTCTACAGCCCTAAGGGTGATATGTCCACCGTCGTGACGGCCACCCCCGACGCCGAGGGCAACTGGTCCACCGCCCTGAACATCCCCGAGCTGGTCAAGTCCACCGGCGTTGAGGCCAAGACGGACGGCTCGGCCGACGGCTGGTCCATCGTCGCCGGCTGCGTCGCCTACGGCGAGGCGAAGGGCCAGGTTCAGGAGGCCATCGCCTTCGACGACACCAAGGTGGAGGGTACCTACGAGGTCACCACCGACCAGAACGGCGTTCAGAAGATCACGGTGGACGTCAAGGGCTTCTCCCCCAACGAGGAGGTCACCCTCACCCTGGTCAGCAAGAACGACCCCTCCAAGACCTACCCCGTCGGCAAGCTGAAGGCCGACGCCAACGGCAATGTCACGGGTGAGCTGCCGGCCCCCTCGGACGTGCCTGACGGCGAGTACACGCTGACCATCGAGGGCGCCCGCTACGGCGAAGGCGGCAGCTCCAACAAGACCGTCGTGATCAAGGGTGGTTCCCTCAGCCTTGTGGCTGACGGTGACAACGGCATCGGTGACAACGGTGGCGCCACCGCCAACCCGACCGCTCCCGCCAGCAACGGCAGCGTGAACGTCCCGGCCAGCACCAACGCCACCCCGGCGGCCTCCACCTCGGGCAAGCCCCTGGCCAAGACCGGTGCCAACGGCCTGCTCTTCGGCGGCATCGCCGCGGCCCTCGTGGCCATCGGTGGCGGCGTCCTCGTCGTGCGTCGCCGCAAGGCCTGATCGTCTCCTTCCAGTCTGACTGGGAACATGTCCCGCCGGGGAGACAGCACCACCGCGTGCCGTCTCCCCGGCGGCCTTGTCCCATCCCGCAGCCCTCATGCGGCGCGCACGTTCGCGCCTGACGGCACAGCACTGCCCCGAAGCGGACACTGAGACCATGGACCCCACCTCCCACGACGAGCACAGCGCAGCCCCCTCGGAGGCCTCGGACGCCACCGGGGACCCCACCGACGCCGCTTCCCCTCCGCCTCAGCGAGGCCGTCGACGTCGGACAGGCACAAGCATCAAGCGCTGGTCGAGGCGACGCAGAATCGTCGTCGGCCTGAGCGCCGCGGTCATGACGACCGCTCTGGCACTGGGAACCGACGTGGCCGTCCTGGTTCATCGCCCCGCGCGCGTCGATATCGCCATGCCCTCCACGTCCTCCCCGACGGCGGGCGAGACTTGGCTGATCCTGGGAACCGACTCGCGCGCCACCGTGCCGGGAGACCAGAACCGCTACGGAACCACTCAGGAGGTGGAGGGCTCCCGCGCCGACGTCATCGCCCTGGTACGCCCCTCCCAGGAGGGACTCACCGTCATCAACCTGCCCCGGGACCTGACCATCAACAGCAAGGGAAGGGAGCTGGACCGCCTGGCCACCACCTACGTCCCGGGACCGCAGAACACGGTCAACGCCCTGTGCACGGGCCTGGGAATCCCCACCTCGCATCTGGTGACCATCGACATGGCTCAGTTCGCCACCATCATCGACTCCTTGGGAGGCATCGAGGTGGACGTCCCCGAGCCGGTTCGGGACGCCTACACCGGACTGAACCTCACCTCCGCCGGCCACCACCGGCTCAGCGGAATCGACGCCCTGGCCCTCGTCCGCTCACGGCATCCGGAGATCCTGCGCGACGGCAGATGGGTGGCCATGAGCCAGGCTGATGGCGCCCAACGCCGCAGCCAGTCCACGGCCACCGTCATGCAGGCCGTGCTGTCCGCCATCGGGCAGAAGGCCAGCAACCCCGTCTCGCTCCATCAGCTGGCACACACCATGGCCGGGAACATCACCCTGGACTCAGGTACCGGGCTCAGCGACCTGGCCGCACTGGGACGCAGCGCCTCGAAAGCCGGGCGGGCCGGAGCCACGACCATCGTCGACCTTCCGACAGGACCTCGGGACGAGTCGATCATCGTCTCACCCAACCAGGAGTCGCGTGACCTGCTGGCCCGCTATGGGTACAGCCCCAAAACCTGTCGGCCAGCAGGCTCCTAGTCGCTAACCTTCGAGACTGCGAGTCTTCCCCGCCGTATCAGCCTTTCGTCGCCGTCCTCGCTCAACACCCCACTTTTTCACGTGAGAGAGGACACCAGCACATGTGTCTGGTATCACTTCAGAGACCCACGCCCTCGCCCTATTCATCGTTACGGTAGATAACGAGTCGACGAAGAATCGGATCGCCGACAACCATCGTTCCCCTCGTCAGACCTAGGAGGACACATGCGTCTTGGACGTCCCTTGGCCACAGCCAGCGCGGTGGCCGCAATGACCGGAGCCTCGCTCATTGCCTCCCCTGTTCTCGCCAACAGCTCCAACAGCAACAGCCCGAGCACCCCCAGCAGCACCGCCGAGGCGACTACACCCCCCGGCAGCCCTGCTCAGCCCACCCCGGCTCCCGGCAAGACCAGCGAGGCCACCCCCACTCCCGGCAAGACCAGTGAGGGCAGCAGCTTCAAGATCACCCAGGAGAAGACCTTCGTGTCGGCCAGCACCAACACGTCCTTCACCGTCTCGGGAACCGGCTGCACCGGGAAGCAGGCCACCGTCGGCATCGCGCTGTACGCACCGGACGGCACCGTGTCCGACGTCGTCAAAACCAAGGCGGCTGCGGACGGCAGCTGGACGTCAAACCTCGACCTGGCTGCGCTCATCAAGTCCATCGGCTCGACCACGGCCACCACTACTGACGGGTGGACCATTGGCGCCGGCTGCATGACCTACGGCGACAAGACTGAGACGACCCAGGTGACCAAGCAGCAGCAGACGCAGATCTACTTCGACGACACACGCATCTCCGGCTCCTATGAGGTCTCCGCCCGCACGGAGAGCCAGTCCCAGACCTTCACCTTCAACGCCCAGGGCTTCTATGCCAGCGAGAGAGTCACTGTTCTCCTCAAGGGCAAGAGCGACTCCAGCATCTGCTACACCCTCGGAGAGCTGACGGTTGACGCCAACGGCAACCTCACGGGCAGCCTGCCCGCTCCCGCTGACGCCCCCGACGGGGAGTACGTCCTGGTCCTGACCGGCTCCCACCACAGCGAGACGGCCACCAGCCAGACCGTCACCACGGTCTCCCACCACACCTTCACCGTCGAGAGCACCGAGCGCTCCACCACAGAGACCGAGACCACTGAGAACAACAACGGCGGTGACAAGACCACCGAGCAGAAGACCTCCGAGAACAACGGCGGTAGCGACAAGCAGG